>JAUWMS010000234.1 GCA_030613045.1 Candidatus Latescibacterota bacterium
GATTTGAATAACCTTCTTTAGTAGTTCCTGTTGTGGCATTTGTTGAGGCGCTCCAAAAGAATTTTCCTGAATGCTTCTTCCGAAAGATTCGGGAACCGTTTCCGTAATCCATGAACGAAAAGCTGATTGGCAAATTCGGACAATTCAAATGCCTTGAGTAATTTTTTCTCAGGCGACATTTGACGGAGTATTTGAATATATATCTCATGATTGGGACGTCTTTTAATGTTCATCATCGTGATAAATCTCCCTTTCAACGGCCGTTGCCCTCCAGCGTTTGAAGAACACCTTGCTCCACCTTCACTATTTTTTCAAGCTCGGCGATCAAAGGGGGAATGTCCTCAATCACCGTCTTCCATAGAATATCAAGATTGATGTCAAAATAAGCATGAACCAGACGATTCCTCATACCGATGATATTCGGCCAGAAAATTTTCGGCAAATGGTCACGGCATTTGTCAGTTACGTTAGCAGCTGATTCTACTATAATTTTAATGGATTTGATAAGAGCGAGCACCAGGTTTAGCTCCGTGTCGAGCGATCTTCTGGTTTTTCTTTGAGAAAATCCCTCAACTTCCGTGGCCGCATCCAGCATATGTCGCAGGCGCGCAGAATCAATTTTCTGCATACTGCACCTCCGCCGAGTTAAGCACCTCCTGCCTGAAGTAGTGGCTCAAATCCTGCGCTGTTCTTACATCTGCTTTACGTCCCATAATTTCAGTCAACTCAATTTCCATACCTGCCAGACGGATGAGGCCGGGTATGTGGTCCGGGTCAAATTCGACAAGGAGATCAATATCACTGTCCGACCTGAAATCATTGCGCAGAACAGAGCCAAAAAGGGATAATTTTCGAATATGGTGTCTCTCGCAGAATTGGGCAATCTTTTTTCTGGGCAGGTCAATGTGGGCTTTACTCATTTACGCTCCCTCCACGATCTTTAGATGTCCCAAGGCGAAACGACGATTGATGACGGGACGCCACTTATTTCTCCAGTATATTTTGGAACTAACGGTGAACTGTGCGGCGCGGCTTTTTGCGTCCGCACAAGTGATTGGTTATGCCGCTTCCTTCATTCGAATGCCGTGGATAATATTGGGGACAAACCTCTCACTATAACCGGCAACAAAAGACCATACCAAAACCTTCGCAACATCTTGATCAGTTGCTGGTTTGCAGGCCCTAATGAATTCAATCATATGAGTATATGAAACTTCCTTCACGCCTTGGAACTGTGGAAATAGTTCCCCCCCAACAATACCGCTGGCGCAAGCCACGTAAAGAAATACCGCAAAAGTCATCGCAATTAAAACTTTCCAGCTAATGAAAACTGCAATTAAATGCCATTTAAGCATACTTATCTGTTCATGGTTCCGCTGTGACTCATTAACAACAGAGCCCAGTAGAGCTGCCAGGTACACAAACCAGAAAATAGGCAATTTATTCTCACTGTCATTAACAGCGATAGGCCTGAGATAATGGGTTGCGATAAGGGATGCGATAAGGATAGTGGCTATCAATACCGCTATTAAGATCCTAATTCTACTTACAGTACCTTCTGTAGGTGGCATAAATCACTCCATCGGATATACAGGCATAACATAAGATTAGGTGTACTAATGGAAACAGCAAAGGTCGCTTTTCATGGCAACCTAATCTTACAAGGTTATTATTGGCTAGCTTCTTTCTATACTATATCTTAGTCATTACTTTATTCATTTTTCTTTTAGATTATGTTGCTTTCAATAGCAACCTAATCTGTTCCAATTATTCTTTCTCATATCAAAAACCTATCCGTAAATAACGCCTGTTTTTCTGATCAGGACGTGAACTAATGCATTTTGTCAAGGTAAACAACGGGCGTCCTCTCGTTTTTCAAGTACCTTTCTCCGAAATCCCTCCATCGGATGCAGCGCACTGATTCGGATAAAATGGCAACTATATCCTCCCCGACCGCCCATCTTCGATCCGAAATCCCGCTTTGGCGCGCGATCCACTTCCTCCGAAGTCGCCCAGCCACAGACCACCGCTTTCGTGCCGGGCGAAATAGTATCCGCGCGTCTCGAAGGCACATCCAAAATGATCTGAACGTAGAAAGCGGGCTTCCTCTTTTGCGCGTAATCCTCCCGGACCAATAAGTTGAGCCTGTCGCTGTAAGGAAAGGCCGACGCCTTGATCTCGATCCCCTCAAAATCCACCTCTCCTTTATTCTCCCCCACCCGGTTTCGTTGCCAGTCATTGTAGAAATACTCGGCAAACGCGAACTCCCCTAAAATTCCAGTCAGCGTATCGATTCCGGAGGCCACGGTTCGGCGCACCTGCGTTGCCGGAATCAGCGCCCGTGCGGCCTCGATCATTTCCTCCGTGAGGATCACCGTGGGAGCCTTGCTCATCTCAATTTTTCCTCAAAATCACGATCCGATTCGTGTTGGTGCCCTTGGTATTGTTTGAAATCCCCCAGATATTGGCCGTTTTGGTAAAGGTCTGCTGATTGATCATAATGCCCTCGCAATCAAAACCCGCCTTCAACCCGAGAGGCGCCACGTATTCTTCCAGTTTCACACGTCCCCCCCGGACTTCACCCACTTCAAAAGCAACGGTTCCGCCGGGCTTGGTAATCCGAAACAGCTCTTCAAACACCGCTCCCATCACTTCACACCAATCGGCTATTTTCCTCGACACCGTAATTTTCGATGCGACCTCATCGGGATCAATCCCATTGAACCAGCATCGCAGCCAGTTGTCCTGGGCATATTGGACCACGTTTAGAAACGGCGGCGAGGTCACCGTAAGCTGAACGGAGTTATCCGCGATCTCCGATGTACATCGGGCATCCCGGGTCAGAAAAAGGGCCTTCGATCCGATGCGGCGAAGCTGCTGAGATGTGTGATCGGTGATGTTTTTGGTCAGCGATCTGGTTTTCTTCAGAATCAGCTTCCGGGTGTCTCTATACTCCGGCCGCTGTTTTCTCTTTTGGTTGATCTTTCGTTGACGTTCCTGAGAAACCGCCTGATTGGGAGGAAGCGTATAGACGGAGAAAAACCCGGCGGAATGTCCGGTAAGGCGGCTCGTGGCCACCATGCGAATCCAGCGGTCAAGCTCATCTTCCAGATTGCGCGCTCGCCGCTCATTCAGATAGGACCGCAGGGAGCGGATTTCGGATTCGGTTTGGGGATGATAAAACATGGAGAGATCCAGATCCGACCGATGCTCTTCGCGATCAGGAATAGCAGCCAACCTCGTTTGGAGTGCGGCGCGATCCGGTATGAAAAGTCTCGGGGAACACAATATCTCGCTCAATGGATTGCTATCATTGGAGACGATATTTCTGCCCAACAGGGCCGCCTCGAGAACCGTCGTTCCCCTTCCGGAAAAGGGATCGTACACCACGTCTGGGGGTTCCGTGAATAGTTGAATAAAAAACCGGGGCAACTGGGCCTTAAAACATGCCCGGTACGACACTTCGTGGATCCGATTGGCCTGTCGCTGTTTCGAGGTCCAAAACTCATTGACGTATTTGAGGATGCGATGGCCCGCTATTTCGACGGATTCAACCTTTGTCTCCCGTGCCTTGTTTCCGGACGTTTCATCGTCGGTGAAGCTGGTGAGAACCTCTTTGAGATCAATGCGTTTCATCGTTGCCTTCGGGGCATTCTCCCGGTATCCGGAACGGGAACTGTGCGTCTTTGACAGTACAGTTGAAATTCACAGCGCGGCATAGCCTCAAACAAAGCCCAAAAGCAATGGGACACGGAACCCACGGATTTTCACGGATCAAACAAAGTGCGCCTATCCGGGAATCCAAGCAATCTAACCCATCCTCGCTCAATAACACGGATCCTTGCGCCGATTAGCAGGCTGTTTTTTCAACACAAAAGTAACGCTTCTTTTTAAAAATGTCAACAGAAAAATCAAAGCGCCGGATCGAAGAGCAGTCCCGCCTCATGCCCGCGTTCCCCCATTAAGCCGACACATCGCATCTACCCGAAAATAGAAAGACTTCCGAAGTTTCAAAAACTTCGGAAGTCTGATGGAAAGTTATGAGAGAAAGGTGGAATTCCTGTCAGGTACGCGAAGCAGCATCCTGCACCTTCTCCCGAACCATGCGGGTGATCGTCCGGAAGTCCACTTTTCCGCTCCCCATTTTGGGCAACTCGGGAAAGACCACGAAACGTTTGGGAATGGCAATGGGAGGGAGTTTTTCGTACAATTTTTTCATGATCTCCTTCTCGTTGATCTCTTCCGTCACCGCCGCCACGATCCGGGCCCCTTTCAGGGAATCCGGCACTTCAACCACACAGCAGCTCACGTCGTCGGGAAGCAACTCCTCAAGCACGCTTTCCGTCCGCACCAGCGAAACCATTTCGCCTCCGATTTTGACAAACCGCTTGAGCCGTCCCCGGTGCCAAAGGAAACCCTCCTCGTCCAGCACGCCCATATCTCCGGTATCATACCAGCCATCTACAATGTGCAGCGACGTCTCCTCCAGATCGTCAAAATATCCCTTCATCACGAGATCGCCCTTGACCAGAATCTTCCCTTCTTTTCCCGGCGGGAGCTCTTTCCCCGTCCGGATATCCGTGATCTTCACCTGCGCACCGGGCAATACCTTCCCGATGCTGCCGGGCCGGTTGGCTTCGTGGCTATTGATCGAAACCACCGGGCTGGTCTCGGTGGTGCCGTATCCCTCCAAAAGCTCGATGCTGTGTTTCTTCTGATAGCCCTCCCGAAGCCAGTCGGGCGTCTTATCCGCTCCCGCCACCATCAGCCGGACGGACGCAAAATCGCCGGGTTTGGATTCTCTGAGATACCCGGCGAAAAAGATCGGAGTGGCCGCGATCATCGTCACCTGCTCTTCCCTCATAAAGCCCGGAATTCGCTTATAGTCTAAGGGATTGGCGCACGTCACCGCCGTCATCCCCATCGTGAGCGGAAGCCAGAAATTGGTCATTTGCCCGAATACGTGAAACAAGGGCAAAATGGACATGATCACATCCTGATTCGACAGTTGCATGACCTCCACCACATCGCGCACATTGGAGCCGATGTTTCGATGGGTCAACTCAACCGCCTTGGGCGATTTCTCGCTGCCACTGGTAAATAAGATCACCACATCGTCATCCGGTTTTGTCGGAGGAAGCGCGTTCAGGATGAGCTTGGTCGGAAGTTTTGACTTCAGCGCGGCCCGCAGCTTATCGCCGGTTGTGATGTCCTTCATCACATCTTCGAGAAAAATCATACCCGGCACCAGCGGACACCGGATCTTCTCGAGCAGCGCGCGCGAGGTGATGATCTTCTTGCACCCGCACATATCCTGCGCATATTCACAGTTCTCGGCCGCGCCGGTGGAGTAGTTGCTCATCACGGGCACTTTGCCGGCCATGAGCAGGCCCCGTACGGTGAGCATCGAACCGGCGGAGGTGGGACTCATCACGCCGACGTATCCCT
>JAUWMS010000500.1 GCA_030613045.1 Candidatus Latescibacterota bacterium
TGTCTTACAGCGCCATGCCAGATTGATCGCCCGGTAATCCGCATCCCACGTAAACGCCTCGATGTCCTTATCCGGCAGCCCACCGTCTTCGAGGAAACGCACATTCCGCTCCACGTGCAACGTATGCCCCGCCTTCTTTGCCTTCGCTCCGAGACGATCCCCGTACTTGTCTACAATGTGAGAAACCCCCGCAGTTCCCGATGGCAGCCGCCCCGTCAAAGGCCGCCACTCCACCTCCACGCGAACGACCTCCAGGTCGTCCAACCGAAGATACCCCGTACCGGCATCCCCCGTCACCTTCCCTAAATTCCACTCTTCGGGGACGTCAAACGTGATCCCCTGCCAGCCGAACGTCGTCCAGTCCGAATAGTTACATTTTTTCAGTTTTCGGCTCTCCTGTAGTTGGCGACTGGGAAACACACCACCCATGACGCGCCCGCTCCCCACTCACCGAACTCCTAAGTCCGGAGATGATTATCCGTTATCCCTGTCAATGGATCCACGATCCCGCCCCACCCGCGAACGTCCCCGAAATTCAAAGATAGCCATTCATCCCACGAAAGTCAAGGCATTTCAACCAAAAGCGGCCTGGCACAAACCGTCTCAAATACGCCACCGCCCCTGACACCGCCGCCTCTTCAAGCTTCACCGCTTGGCCCTCATATACCAAGGACGCACAGCCTTTATATCCAATAAACCGAGTCTCAGCACTCGAACATTTCTCCGCAATATCCTGACCCCTTTTCACCCAATCACCCGCATCGGAAGCATCGGCCTTTTTGGATCCACCCCGAAGTCCAGCTCCAGCCGCTCCGTTCCTCGATGAAACGCCACCCGACCGCTTCCTAACGCGGCCTCGACTCCCGGGGCCTCGTACAGCGGCCATGTTCCATAATCCGTCTCAGTCTCATTTACTTTATGGGGGCCATCGTACGTAATCTCCAACCGTTTCCCGCGCCTCGTGTCAAACCGCACCCGCCCCTGCTCGGGCCATCCACTCAGATCCAGACGCGGCCTTCCCATCTCCTCACAGAACGCCTCAAACGTTCCCACCGCTTCCGCTTCTTCCGCCTCCAGCGCCAATCCGACATCCGATCCCTCGATCCGAATCAGCCAGCCATCTATCAGAGGTTCCTCTAAGATCTCCAGCCAGCGATAATTGCCGATGGGCCGTATCCCCACGTAAAACGTGCCTCCATCTCCCAGTATCCATCCCTCCTGCGCTACCCAGACCAGCCCCTTCGGGAGATAGAGATTCACATAAGGCGCACGGTCCTCCGGCGGGATTCGATACAGCACCACAATGGCCGACTCATGCTGGGTCATCTGCTCGTAGGGCGACGCTCCGAACAGCCGATCCGGATTTTGAAGATAGGGCTTGTGCGCCTCGCCCACCGACCGGCCGATCGCCTGCGGCAGTTCGCTCAGAAACGCACTGAACCTGCCCGGACTCAAGTAAGGATGATTGCACACCACCTTGGCCTGATGCTTCGGACCGACCCACGAAAGATCCCACGACACCAGATCAATCGGACCGGCCGGCGCTCCGGGCAGCCCAACCTGCGTCGAAACCAGCGCAAACGACGGACTGATATACGAATATTTTCGCACCGGTTCCGCCTTTCTCGCCACATGCCGATTGATACTCCTCGGAGCCTTGGTCTTCTTCACCACCATCGGGCGCGTCCGATCCCGCGCCAGTTCCGCCAAAAGAGCCGGCGGCTTGAAATGGGCCGTTATCACCGGACAGACCATATCCCGTGTGTGCACTTTCGGATCGAATTCCACGTCCCCAAAATAGTAATAGCCCAACCCCGCCGCCATATCCACCAGCGTCCACGTATTCTGGCGATAGCCCTCGCGACTGTGCCCGCCGACCCAGGCGCCGTGGAAATACTCCAGAGCCATATCGGCGATGTACAGGGTCAGCATCCGCTCCGCCTGCGCCCGAAGATGCGGATCCTGCGCATGATCCGCCAGCGCGGTCATAGAAAGCACGTGGCACCCGTGATACTGAGGCGAATCGTACTCGTGATGCCCAAGGCGGGCCGTCCGATCCATCATCCCCAAAATCCACCGCATCGCCTCCGCATGGACAGCCGTCCGGGGCAACCCGTTCCACCCTACTTCGACCTCCGGCCATCGCTCCGCAGCCAACAGCGTTCCGGTATAATGCATCAACCAATGGTTTTCCGTATTCCCCCGATGGAATATCCCTCTGGTCATCACCTCTTTGATGTGCGTATCCACCGATTCGGGCAGCGCATCTCCCCAGCGGCAGATCAGGAGCATCGCAGCCAATACGTCGAAGGTGCCCGTAGCCACGATCTTGAAGCCGTCCATGGATGCGGAAGGGGCCAGACGACTTTGAACAATCTCCGCCACCCGCTCCCGGCCCTCCCCCAGGGCCATCAACGCGTGCGCATTCCACAGCGAAGAGGCCGACGGCGCAATGTGTTCCAATGTCTTCCGTCCCCGTGCCTCCAATTCCTCACAGTATTTTTCTTTGGTCATCCTATCCTCCCCTCCGGTGCAGCGATCGCCTCTATCATCGAAGGAAGCCCGGGCACATAGCGCCACCGTCCTCCCGCATCCTCCGTCACCCAGAGTCCTCCGGGCACAGCCCCGGCCATCCAAAATGAGGACGCCGCCGGATGAACCCCGACTGCCGCAATCAACGCCCTGGGTCCCATCCTGTACCATCCTCCCTCCACGTCTCCCACCGCAACCCCATCCATCGTGCCCGCCCACGTCCGCCCGTCGCTCGCCCTCCGCGCAAAACCCGGACCCTCATCCAGTCCGCG
>JAUWMS010000097.1 GCA_030613045.1 Candidatus Latescibacterota bacterium
ATGTCCGGCTGCGATGACGTGCGCGGCGAATCGAACCACCGCTCCGAGCGGACGGCCGCTCCGGCTCCTGAAAAGCAGCAGATCCAGATTTCGGTCTATCGGGCGGTCATAGATCATCGGCGTGGGAATCTGATCTTCGTAGCCTCTCAAATCGCCGCCCAACCAGCGTTCGATGCGGCGGGTATTGATCCCGCTGGCGTCGGGCTGACCGGCTCTCCATTCGTAGCCCATATAGGTGCACAGATCGCCGAGGTCTTTCCCGAAGTGCTGACGGCGGCGGACGAATACGCCATCGGGCGCGCTTTGGCGGATGTGGGCCACGGAAGCAGGCTCCGCCGCATGCATCGCTCGTCGCGCCGCTTCGGCCAGGCACTCCACCCACGCCTCGTAGCCGGCCTTCAGCGATTCCTCCTCGATGGGGGCGGTATGATTGTGCGTCACGTGCAGCACGATGTGCGCGGCCGGCACGCCCAACTGTTCCGACAACTGCTGACGAATCCGCGCACACAGGGGCACCGAGAGCATCAGCAGGTCCAAGGAGAACCAGAGCGCCTGCTGATCCCCGCATGCATACAACACCTGGCCCTGCATCGGATCGTGGAAAGATTTTTCAGGCGGCAGGCATTTTTTGAGATCGAACGAGGCCAATCCGATTCTCACCGTTTCGTCTGTGCTCATGGGAATTCCTTTCAACGAGGCAAGCGTTCAGCTATCAGCTATCGGCTTCCCTCCGTGTTCTTGGGGCGCTTCTTCATCCCGGATAATGCGTGTTGAACATCGGGCGAAACACGAAAGTCGGTGGGCTGAATGCGGACGGCTGAATGTTTACTCACCGAGTTAGTTGAGCCAGCCAGTCCGGATTTTTCCGCACCGCTTCGACGCATAAATTCAACATCCGGGGACTTTCTATAATCCGAACCGTGGCCTGCCCGACCATGGCTATCCTCATGATCCCGCGATCCAGGAGCGGCGCATCCGCCACGTCGAAGCTGCGCGCCCGATCCGTCGTGTATGCCTGCACGCGATAGGAATGCTCCCGGCCCGAACGATCCACCACCGAGCCGCTCAGCATTTCGTCCAGGAAAATATACGGCGCGGTCGTCTCCTCCACCACGTGCAGCGTCGTATTGCACGACTGACCCACGCCGAGCAGCACAATACGGCCTTCCGTAGCGGCGATTTTTCCCCAGGGGCTTTCCGGACCGCAGGGACCCCGGCTGCGCAAATGATCCCGGAGCAACTCCTCGCTGCGACGGCCGATCGCGGAGACCGGGTGGGACGGATGCACGCTTTGCCGCGCCCGCGGATGCCGCCGGATCGCTTCGGTAATCGCACCGTGTTTGGAGGGCATCACGCGCAGATCAATCCGGGAATGCGCCCGCAGGAACTGTGTCATCGAGCCGCGAAACACGAGGTTCGGCGCGCACAACGTTCCGTCCGGTCCCAATACGCGCAGAAAAGCCTCCACCACCGTTTCGGCTCCGCCCTCAACGTGGCCGAGAGACGAGAGCGAACTGTGCAGCATAACCGTCTGGCCTTTGTCCAGGCCCGCGGCAATGAGTTGTTGCTCAAGTTCCATCACCGTCAATACCATGCGGACCTCCCCTTTCAACGAAGAAACGGAATCCTGCCCAATACCGCGAAGCTGGCGCCCGCGATCATAAGCAGCACGCCGAACAGCCGGACCAGGGTGAAGCGTTCGACCGGAGAACCGAGCAGGCCGTAATGGGCGATCAGCAGACCGCCGATGACTTGTCCCGTGAGCAGGATGACGTTGGTGGTGCCCGCGCCCAATCGTGGGATGAAGGAGATGACGGCAAATACAATACATGCTCCGAGAACACCCGCAAGCCAGAGCCACAAGGGAGCGGTCCGGGCACGCGCCCAGAACGCACGATCCCATCCGCTCAAAGCGATCAGCACGGCCATTCCCGCGCCGATCAGCCAGAAGACGGCGTTTCCCATGCGGGGATTCTCGACTATTTTTCCGATGGCGGCGTTCATGGAGAAATGCAGCGCGATCACCATGCCGACCACAAAGGGCGCCGCAAGCCATAGTGCTTTCATAAGGTTCGATCCTTTCCGATGGTAAGCAAGCTCCAAAATAGGATACGAGTTTTGCACTTAGACGACCAGAACCACTGATGGCACTGATGACACCACTGATAACACTGATCCCGCCCCCCCATCCACACCGGAGGAGGTGGGAATGGGATCAGTGCTGTCAGTCCATATCAGTGAGATCAGTGATTCTGGAGGTTGAGCCAAGTGAAAAACTCATCTCCCCCTATTTCTTTTTTACCTTCACCGCTCCCACCTCCGCGGTTCCCATCTTTCCATCCAAGCATCTCCGGTCGAAGAAATACACGAATCCCGACTCGCCGCCCACCAGCAGATCGAGCTGTCCGTCTCCGTTCCAGTCCACCACGCAAGGCGGTAGCTCGTGCCGGCTGATGTGGTGGATCGGGCCGTCGGGCGTGCTCAGAGGCACAGGATCGCGGAATCGTGGTTGCGCGTTGCCCCCCACATTTTCCAGATAGTTGATGTGCCAGCCACACGTTACGATTAGATCCCATTTCCCGTTGCCGTTCCAGTCGCACACGTCCACGAACATCGAGGTATTCAGTCTGTGTTGCGAAGAAGGGTAGCTGTCGGGATCAACGCGCGGCGCCGTGATGGTCCGGCCGTCTTCGAAAATCAGCGGCTCTCCCGCCGATAATTTCAGCGCACATGTTGAAGCATCCCGATAGCGCCGGAATAGGCAAATCTCCCCCTCAGGACTTATAGCCACCAGGTCGGGCAAGCCATCGCCGTCCCAGTCCACCACCGAGGGGCGGAAGCGCCAGCCAAAGGGATCGGCCACGCCTTCCACCGGGATGGCCACGGGTTGGGCAAATTCCGGCTGATGAAGCTTGCCCACATTTTTACAAAAAAAGATGCGATTGGTATTGTTGCCGAGAATCAGATCGGGCAGGCCATCCCCATCCCAATCCGCAAAGACCACCTTGGTCTGACCGCAATAACGCTCTCCGTCGGCATCGTGGAGGACGTCTTCGCGCATGATGCGGAGGACTGCTCCGTCCACCGTTTTCAAGGGTTTCCCCGGCTCGAAAACCGGTCGTTCCTTCGTGCCCACGTTCTCACAGAGGTGGACAAATCCCATCTCGTTCCCGATCAGCAGATCCCAGTCGCCGTCTCCGTCCCAGTCGCACGCCGCCGGACTGGAAAAGGCCCCGGAGGAAACCTGCGCCGGATGCCCCATCAAATGCCCGCGATCCACAAACTGAGCAAGCCCCTCCGCATCCCGACCGGTCATCTCCCAATACCGCACGCAGGAGTCGTCGCCTCCGATGAGCAATCCGTGAAACGCATCATCCTCCGTCCAGCGGGGGATCTCAAACCCCGCGCACCGGAACGTTTCCAATCGCCCGTGATCGCGATACATCGGCTCCTGAGGCGTACCGGTATTTTGATAAAGATGCAGACACGGAAAGGGCAGATTCAGATCCTCCATGATCAGATCGCGCGTCCCTTCACCCGTCCAGTCGCACAGATCGAACGACCAGTTGCCCACCACCGGATCGCCATTTTCCAAAAGAAGCCGCCGGGGCGGGTCGTCAAAACGAGGCTCCTCTCCGACCGGGGATGTGCACTGCCAGATGAATACGGCATCTCCGGTATAGGAGAGAATCAGCGTCGGGCGTCCGTCTCCGAACCAGTCCAATATCCGTATACCCGGATACCCGGTATGTTTTACGCACTTCGGCTGGGGTATCTTCTGAGCCAACTCCAATACCGGAAGCCCGTTGTGATCCCGGACGCCCGTATTACGATAGATTTTTATATATTCATCGGCCAGACTCGTGGTGATCACATCGAGGCGGTCCGTGCCGAACCAGTCGAAGAGATTGAAGCGCAGGTAATACTCGCTGATAAAACCGGATTCGTCCGTTACCGGCGTTTTACTGTACCACCGCAATTCGTGCTCGACGCCCCGGGCACGCAGCCGGAGCGGTCGGTCGAAGAAGGGTTTTTCGTTGCTGCCGATGTTGCGGAAGAAGAAGATTCCGTCCCACGGCATCCCGATGGTATTGGAGTATTGCGAACCCACCAGCACGTCCACCTTGCCGTCGCCGTCCCAATCCACGGAGAGGGGCGCGGAATGCATGGGCACTTCGATCGGAGCCGGGCCGTTGCCATTGAGCATCAACTCATCGCCGAATCCCACGTTGGCCGTATAGGACGGAGCATAGCGTTTGTCTCCGATGACGTCGAAATAGAACCACCACGAATGCTCTCTATGCGCCCGATCCGCCGTCCAATGGATCGTTCCCCGATCCTCGTAGCACAACATCTCGGAGACCCGACATGGAATCCGTTCCACTTCGCCGTGAGCATCCTGCGCCGCCAGCACGATGGAACGCGGATCTATCGTGCCCCGAACACCGGCCGCGCTCAGCAGTTGTCCAAAATCCACATCGGCCTTGCAGAGGCCGCCCTCGTCCGGTAGATCGGAGATTCGAAGCGGCGCTCGATAGGGACGATCTATTGGCCATTCGGCATCCGGGCTTCGCTCTGAGAGACTTGAGTTCAATGGGATATTTCTCATCATTTTATCCTCAACGTTTCAGATGGGCGGTATCCTGCTTCACCTTCAGTTTTTTTTCACCGCAGAGCACGCAGAGTGCGCAGAGCAAATTTAACCAAAATTCTCGCGCTTCTCCGCGGTCTTTGCGGTCTCCGCGGTGCAGTTCACACAGGGTCGGGAAAGAAAAGAAAAATTCCAAAGTGAGTGGGTATAATCATCAGACCTCCGAAATATCTAAAATCACGGAGGACGACTTTACTCAATAGCTGATCCAACTTTTCAGGCCCCCTCCACCAGCTTCGCTCCCGCCTCAAACGCCGCTTTCAATGCGGTGGGATGCTCCCGAATCGCGCCCTTTTGATCCACCCCGGCGAAGCACAGGTCGTTCCCGTATGCTACGTCCAACGTGGCGAACACCGCCTGCACGATGGTCTTCAGCGGCCGGAACAGATGGGGGCGGACGCTTCCTCCGACACTGAGCAGGAGGTTTTTGCGCTTCACCCCGTCCTCGACGAGGGGATGCTTCAGCACGTATTTGGCCACCCACAGACACTGACAGCGATCCATCATACTCTTGGTCTGCGCCGGAGGCCCCATAAAAAAGACCGGCGTGGATAGAATCAGCGCGGCCAGCGTTCGGAAGCGGTCGTAGAGGCTCTGCATATCGTCCTGAATTACGCAGAAGCCCGTGCGCGCGCAACCATCGCAATGCCGACAGGGATGGATATTCAGCGCGCTCAGAACAATCTTCTCCACGTCCGCGCCCCGCTCTTTTGCTCCCTCCAGCGCCCGATCCAAAAGAAGCTCCGTATTGCCCCCCCGTCGGGGGCTGCCGCTCAGGCCGAGAATTTTCATGATCGCTCCATTATGAGGAGTATAGATTTCCGAAGTCTTCGAGACTTTGGAAATCTATATTGTTCTCCAAAGATAGCACTTTTCAGAAAAAATGTCACGAAAAAACGAAAAAGAATTTGATTCTGAACGCGATTTAATATATATTAGGATAATACGAGCCGGATCGCCGATAAAAGGGGAAATGGGACGCGGATGAACACGGATGAACACGGATTGGGAACCATCACAAAAATCTGTGTACATCCGCGTTGATCCGCGTCCAACAAGGAAGGAATCATTCACTCAAGAGAAGGGAGAACCCGCTATGTTAAAGGTTGGACTGATCGGAGCAGGCTTTATGGGTCAGATGCACACCAACGTGTACGCCAATATCCCCGAAGCGCAACTAATTGCCGTGGCTGATCTGGACGAGGCGAAGGCGCGGGAACTTGCCCCAGACGCAACGATCTATGGGACGGCTGAGGAGATGATGAAGACGGAGTCGCTGGATGTGGTGGATGTCTGCCTGCCCACGTATCTGCACGCGGAGTACGTCGTGAAAGCCGCCGAAGCAGGCGTGCACGTGCTCTGCGAAAAGCCGATGGCCATGATCCCCACCGAGGCGGATCGCATGATCGAAGCCACGGAGAAGGCCGGCGTGACCTTCATGGTCGGCCACTGCATCCGCTTCTGGCCGGAATACATCGCCCTGAAGAACATCGTGGATAAGGGAACCTTGGGGAAATTGACTTCGCTCTCGTGCGTACGTCGGTCTCCGACGCCCACGTGGAGCTGGGACGGCTGGCTTTTGGATCCGGTGCGAAGCGGCGGCATGGCGCTGGATCTGCACATCCACGATACGGATTACTTGCTCTATCTTTTTGGGAAACCTGCGTCCGTGTGCTCCTCCGGCGTCTGGGACGAGCGGGGATGCGTCCACATTTTCACCACGTACGATTTCGGATCGGATCGGTCCGTGTTTGCCGAGGGCGGATGGGATTTCCCGGCGGCGTATCCCTTCAACATGAGCTTCAGCGCGGTCTTCGAGGAGGGTGCAGTGGCTATGCAGCCCGATTTCGTGGTGTATGAAGCGGGCAAGGACCCAGTCTCCCCGGAGCTTCCCAAGCCCGATATCGGAGCGGTCGAGGGCGTGGGCAACATCTCCGATCTCGGAGGCTATTTCAACGAGATTCGGTATTTTATAGATTGCCTGCTGAAAGGGGAAAAGCCCCGGATTGTCACGCCCCGGGATGCGAAGGATAGCGTGGTCACGCTTCTCGCGGAGATGGAATCCGCGAAGACGGGGAAGGCAGTTACGCTATAGGGATTGCGGATTTCGGAATGCAACCTCACCGCAAAGGCGCAAAGGACGCAAAGAAAGGCAAAGGCCGGATCTTGAAGTTCGCAGCAGTTGTGCGGCGCATAATCCGAAATCGAATCACCAATCACCAATCACCAAGAGGTTCCCGGATGCGATGGTGCAGCCTGTTTATCCTAAGCCTGACGCTCTCCTGGACACTTGCCGCGTCGGCAGGGACGGAAGCGGAGTTCGACTTCGCCAAGAGTCTCTATAAGGATGGGATGTACGGAGCGGCGGCCCGGCAGTTCGAGCAGTTTGTGCGGGACCATCCGGAAAGCGAGCGAGCGGCGGCGGCGCAGTTTCTAACGGCTGGGGCGCACTTTCTCTCCGGCGCGATGGAGGAGGCCCTGTCCGGGTACGAGCGTTTCATCGTGCGCTACCCGGACGATCTGCGCATTCCCGAAGCCCGGATGAAGCGGGGGGAGTGTCTGTCCGAACTGGGACGTTTCGCGGATGCCGCCGAGGTGTTCAGCGATCTCCGGAAGCTTTTTCCCACGGGCGATTTTGCGGATCGAGCCCTGTTGGAGGCGGGCAGAAATTTTCGGCGGATTGGAGACACCAAACGAGCAACCGAAGTGCTGAGCGCGATGATTCGCGATTATCCCCAATCGAAACACCTCGCCGCGGCCCGCTATGTGCTTGGCGTGTGTCTGAAAGATCAGGACCGTTTGGAGGAGGCGTTGACTCAGCTGGAGCAGGCCACTTCGGTGCGCGCGCGCTTCGATCAAAAGGCGGACGCGCTGAGGATGATCGGTCGCATCTATCTGAGCCAGGGCGATCTCGGACGGGCGGAAGCGATGTTTCAGCGCCTGAACGAGGTGTTTGGGGACCGGGCGGTTACGGCGCAATTCGCGGTGGAATTGGGGAATAGCCTCTCCGAAAAGGGGCGATTCGAGGAAGCAGGGCCTCTTTTCGAGCAGGCGATCGTGCTTCCGGCCTCGGCGGACAGCACCCGCGCCGCGGCTCGATTGGGATGGGCGCACGCGGATCACCGGGCCGGGCAGGACTCATCGGCGGCGTTTCATTATCG
>JAUWMS010000157.1 GCA_030613045.1 Candidatus Latescibacterota bacterium
CCGGGAACGTGATCGTGATGGGCGAACCGGGAATTAAGTACGATGTCATTGTACATGTCATGGATGCCGCGAAGTGGGGAGAAGATGAGGAGGGAGGCAGAATCAGTTTGTTTCCGGGAATCTTGCTCTCTCCGGGGAAAGTTCAAGTCCAATAAAGGAGGACGTCAATGCCTGCGGTATCGCGTTCAAAAAAACACAGGGCCAAATCGTCTTCAGGTGAAACGTTGAATTTGACCTCCATGATGGACATGTTCACCATTATCCTGGTCTTCCTGCTTAAGAGCTATTCGGCCACAGGAAAAATGATCACCATCCCGGAGGGATATACATTGCCGGAGTCCATCGCGGAGGAAGTTCCTGTGTTGGCCGTAAACATCTCGGTGGACAACGAATACATTATGGTGGACGACGCGTTGCGGATCAGAGTGGACCAGTGCAGGACGGGTTACGGTCCTCCCTATATTATTGACCCCCTGAAGCAAGTTCTTCTGGAAAAAGCCGCAAAACAGAAACTCGTTGTGGAGAAGCTTGGCCAGTCCTTTGAAGGAGAGGTCAATATCATGGGCGACAAAGACATTGACCTCGATCTTCTGATCAAAGTGATGGGTACGTGTGGGCAAAGCCGATTCGGCAAGATCAAGCTGTTAGTGTCCCAGTCCCAGAGTCAATGAACAAACGTACGGCCCCTTGGCGGGCTGAGGAGGTGATGGGCAGTGAATCGGGTAGCCGTTATGACCTTTCCGGATGCGCTGAAAAAAAAGCCGTTTCAGGAGGTGAACTGGCCTTTTTTGGGTGTCGCTCTGATCTCCCTGATCGTTCTCTCGACGCTTGTTACTTTGGGGAATCACACACTGAACTTTGCCGAACCCGTGTTGAGCGAGGATGCCGCATCGTACTATGTGGATCTGATACTGGGCGCTTCGGAAAAGATAGCCCCTTTGGAAGAAGTGAAGGTGGAGACAGAAAAACTGGCCGTTGGTGCGGAGACCGTGGATGAGGAGTTTGCAGAGCCCGAGGAGATGGACGCCGCTCCGGAGGAGCCCGCTGTCGAGGCGCGGCAGAGGCAGGAAACGGTACGGGAGGAGCGAAGGCAGGCCGCCGGAGCTCGCGTAGCCAAAGCGAAGGAGGCGCAGGCAGCCGCGTTGGAAAGCTCGGGACTTTTGGCTATGCTTACAGTGGCTGCGCCCACGGGAGGTGCACGCACTTCGGGGACCGGAACAGCTGCGGGCGGCGGCGTAAGTGCCTTCGGCGTTTCGGATTTGGGTACAGAATTCGGTGTCAGTGCTGACCTTTCCAAAGACAGACGTGTGAGCAGCCGCGTCAGAGGCTCGAAGACTGAAATTAAAGCGCAGATGGCGAGGGCCAAAGAACTCGAGGCGACCATGACCGAAGCTGAAGTCGGAACTGCGGAAGCTTTGGCGGACGCTCAAATCGAAGTCAAGATGTCGGGACCGACCAAAATAGATGAGATTGCCGAAACCACAGCCGGAATAGACGCCGATGCCATCGAAGCGATGATCACCCGGCACCGTGCCCAAATTGCTTACTGCTACCAACGTGAGCTCAAGAGCAATCCGGGACTGAAGGGGAGAGTCGTCGTGCGTTTCACTGTTCGGGCCAATGGAAGAGTAACGGGGGCCAAAGTGGTTCAGTCCACGATGGGAAATGCGAAGGTGGAGCGTTGTATTGTCGGAATTATCCGGAGATTCAAGTTTGAGACCGTAGGAAAGGAGAAGGGGAATCTGACGTACGAGTATCCCTTCATTTTCTCACCGAAGTAGATACTATACATAGAGCAAACGATGAAGGCCACGAAGAGGTTATAATTCGTGGCCTTTTTGCGTTTGAAACACGGGTTGTATTCCGTGCCTTTGCGCTCTGTAGTTTTCAATTTGCACTGCGCAATGACGGCTTTTCCGAGTCGTTCGCTACTCCACCTCCATCAGGCGCATCCTGTCCCGGGAACTTTTCGCGAAGACCGTTCGAATCCTTTGATGTGCCGCTTCTCCCAACGAAGGATCGTCCTTGATCAGCGAAAACGCCTCCCGACGGGCCATCTGAAGCAGTGCGGCGTCTTGCACCAAGTCGGCTATGCGCAGCTCTGGCATTCCGGATTGTTTCGTTCCGAAAAAGGTCCCCGGACCGCGAAGTTCCAAATCAATCTCGGCGATCTCAAAGCCATCGTGGGTTCTCGTCATCGCTCCGAGCCGCATTTTGGCCTCATCCGACAAGTGTTCGTCGGTGATCAACACACAATAGGAAAGATGGTTTCCCCGCCCCACACGACCTCTCAACTGGTGAAGCTGCGTCAACCCAAACCGCTCCGCATGCTCGACGATCATAAGCGTGGCATTGGGCACATCCATCCCCACCTCGATCACCGTGGTGCTCACCAAAACGTCCACCTCGCCGGTCTGGAACGCCCGCATAATGCCCTCTTTCTCCTCGTTGCTCATCCTGCCGTGCAGCAATTTCAGACGGAGATCGGTTAGGGGGCCGTGTCGAAGTTCCTCGTAACTTTCCGCGGCCGCTCTCAGATCCATCTTCTCCGATTCCTCCACCAGCGGATATACAATATAAGCCTGCCTTCCCTCGCGTACCTGATCCCGAACGAATCGAAACACCCCGTCTCGGCTCGACGAGGCCCGCCACACCGTTCGGACGGGTCTGCGCCCCGGGGGCATCTCGTCCAGGATGGAGACGTCCAGGTCTCCGTACATCGTCAAGCTGAGGGTGCGCGGAATGGGCGTGGCGGTCATCACCAGCACGTCGGGCTTCCTCCCCTTTTCGCCCAGCATCTTCCGCTGAATTACGCCGAACCGGTGCTGTTCGTCAATGACCACCAACCCTAAGCGATGAAAGGTGATATTCTCCTGAATGAGGGCATGCGTGCCCACGACAACCTGAGCTGCTCCATCGGCGATCTCGTTCAACGCCCGCTCGCGCTGAGCCTTTTTCATTCCGCCCACCAACAGTACCACGTGCACTCCAAGCTCCTCAAACAGACGGTGCGTGGTCAAAAAATGCTGCTCGGATAGAATCTCAGTGGGCGCCATCAGTGCGGTCTGATGTCCGTTTTCCACGGCGATCAACATGCTCATCAACGCCACCATGGTTTTCCCGGAACCCACATCCCCCTGAAGAAGCCGGTTCATCGGCCTGGGGCATTTCATATCCGCCCGGATCTCCCGCATCACCCGCTTTTGCGCTTCCGTCAGAACGAACGGGAGCCGGTGCAACAGCTTCGCCAGGCTTTCGCCCACACAAGGGAATACGATGCCGTCCGGCTCCGCGATCCGGCGCTGTCGTTGTTGAGCCAGACGCACCTGCATAGAGAACAACTCGTCGAATGCCAACCGCCTCCGGGCGGCCTCGCCTTCCTCCGAAGAGGACGGGAAATGGATCGCAACCAGCGCCTCGGAAAGCGGAAGCAGGTCACCGCGTCGGCGGATCGTCTCCGGAAGCGCATCGCGGATAGAAGCTCCCACTTCGTCAAGACCCCGCTTGATGATCCGACGAAATCCCCTGCTGTCCAATCCCGCGTTTTTGAGTTCCGCATTGGAAGGATACAGCGGAATAACCCGCCCGGTATGCAGCAGATCCGTCTCGCCTTTGGAGGACAGAATTTCAAACTCCGGGTGCGTGATCTGTTTCTCTCCGTAAAGCGTCACCTTGCCGCTCACCGCCACCAGATCCCCCACGCAGAATAGCTTCTGCATGTAGCGCGTCCCGCTGAACCAGACGCAAGAAAGAAAGCCCGTCTCGTCCCCAAGCGTCAGGACAAAACGGGCCTTCCCCCGCTTCGCGCTTTTTCGCATTCCAAAGCGTTCCACGCGACCGAGCACCGTCACCTCTTCTCCGAGAGAAAGCTGTGAGATGGGCAGAATTTTGCTGCGATCTATGTAGCGACGCGGAATATAGTACAGCAGATCTTCAACCGTCTCCACGCCCACGGACGCAAGCACCTGAGCGCGTTTCGGGCCAATACCCGGAAGCGCGTGGACTGGTTGGGTGGGAAGGATGGATGTGTCCTCATTTGTGTTCACGGTTGATGATTGGTGATTGGTTAATTGATGATTGGTGCGGTGGACTTGGTAATTCGCGTACATTCGCGGTGGAATTCGTAGTTGGGCAAGGGATTATTTCCCGCGCTGAAGCAAGGTCTTGATGTCGTTTTCAAAAACCTCCTTGCTTCGAACGCCCTCGTAGCGTTTGTAGATCCGCCCCTTCTGGTCTATGATGAACGTGGTGGGAATGCCCCGAAATCCTCCGAACGCGCGGGCCACCTCTTGTTTTCTGTCAATCATTCTGACGGGATAGTTGATCTTGTAGCGCTCCACAAAGGATCGCACCTTTTCCGACCCCTCGCGGTCCAGGGAAATGCCGATGATCTCGACCTTTTGATCTTTATACATTTTGTAGAGTTCAACGAAATCCGGGATCTCCATCCGGCACGGGCCGCACCACGAAGCCCAGAAATTCACGAACGTGATCTTCCCCTGATAGTCCGATTTCATCGGATTCCCGTCCAGGTCCTTCAGACTGAACTGCGGGGCAAGGTTGGCATCAGCCTTTTGGGCAATATTCGGATTGTTTTTCGGGGCAAACTTGGCATCGGGCTGCGGCGATTCGCACGCTCCCCAGAGCATGATTCCGAAAAGACACAGCATAAGCAGGACAACCTTTTTCCCTCGAGTCATGGTATTCCTCCTCTTGGTTGTAGATTTTAACGAGCACCGCAGAGACACCAGGAATACGGGGTCTCTTGCGAGAGTGATCAGTCCGACATGCCCAACACCAATTGTTCCCGACGAAAAGATCGGATGGCCAGAATTGAGAGGATGGTGGTCAACAAAAGGACAATGCCGAAACCAGCCATCACGGAGAGCCAGTCCAACGTAAGCAGCGCCAGCACAAAGAACAGGGGGAGAAGAATCGCCAGGTTGATCACGCCGGTAATCCGCTGCGCGGCCCGCACGCTCTCCGCCCGGAGGGAGACGAATACGCCTATCCCGGTCGCCAACGCCACCATCGCCGCCGAGAGTCCAAACAGGGCAAAAAGCGCGGGAGGCGAATACAGGAAGAGGCCTTTCCCGCTTGCCTCGATCCGCCAGTATGCGTTGATCGTCCCCATCCCCATCCCCACCACCATCAGCACCTGAATGTACGAGAAGGCAAAGACCGACAAGCTTTTCCCCAGGAACAACGCCTTCTCATCCAATCGGGTCGCCAACAACGTCTCCAAAGTCTTTCGCTCCCGCTCTCCCGCAAAACAGTCCGTCACGAACGGAAACGTTACCACAAAGGGCACGAATACAAAATGGAACCCTAAGAGATAGGTCTCCGCAATCCAGTATGGCCCTTGGGAATACGGAATAAATACCCCGAATATGATGCCGAGTATCGCGATCTGCATCGTGAGAATTTTTGTACTCCGGGACGCAAAAAGTTCCTTCAGTTCCTTCTCCGCTACGATCAAACTATCTCGGATCATCGCTTCCATTCGTGTTTGTAGTGAGGGATTCATTTTCCCCGTATGCACGGAAGAACACTTGATACGATTTCACGAAAACTACGTGGTAACCTGCCATAATATATCACATTTTTCCAAAAATGCCAAACAAAAAAATAGACGTTTCCTCCCAGAGTTATGAGAAGAAACGCTCCGGCCGTGTAAAATCACTCCTTACCTTTCCAGGACATCCGCCCTTTCTGATCTTTTCCAGGTCTGCCCGCGTCACACTCCGGCATTTGCCGCCGGAAGTTCTGTAGCTTGGATTATTCACAAGTCCCGGGTGCGCTCCGGCTTCAGGCTTTTCTTAAAAATAGCATTTTGAAGCTGGAAATCCAAAACACTCGGCTGCACAACCTGCATTATTCATAAACTTCAGCTATGAAGGCCGGAAATTCAGGAGGCCAAATAAACCCGTAAACGGGTAACTCCGACACCCGATGAGCCGGAGGCCAATAAAGAGACGGAGTTCCCGCTTTAGCGGTTTATAACCTGGATTATTCGCAAATCTGTGATTTCATGCCCAGTTTCAGGCTTTACTCAAGCCTTCTCGAAAACTGAGTTTTGAGACCAAAAACTTAAAATGCCTTGGGACACAAGTGGAAGGAAGAGTTCTATCCGAATTTATGAATAATGCAGGCTTTGTTGGATGACGCGGGATTTTTACAGGGCGTCATCCAGAAATTTTGCCAGGAGTATCTGTCACGGGAGCTCACGGAGTTTCTCCAGGCAGAGCGCTATGCACGCACGGAAGGCCGTCAGGGATATCGGAATGGGTATAAGCCACGGACGCTGAAGACGCGAGTAGGTCGGATTGAGTTGGC
>JAUWMS010000169.1 GCA_030613045.1 Candidatus Latescibacterota bacterium
TGATAAGGCGTCTATGAGCACTTCTCTGGAAAGCGTCTTCAATCGAACACCCGTAAGCGCTCCACAAAGACCGGGATTGCGGCGATGGCTATCCGCCCCTCCTACGAGGCCGAACCGTCCCCCTTCATCGAGGGCGCGGAAGATGTCGCCATGCTCGATGTAAATATCCCAGCCGGAGGTTGCCTCCACATTGACCTCCACAGGCGAGTCCGCCAGCCGCCATTTTTGGTGGTGCGCATGAAGCAGCCAGCCCTTCTTCTCAGCCAGTTTGACCAGATATTCGACCTTTCCACTGGTTCCGGGCCAGCGTGGGATATCCGGCTCGGCTCCGGGCAACACGACGCTACGGTGGTTAACACCACAGGTATCATCCGCGCATGTCCACTCAAAACCCAAAAGCGTGACGAAGCGTCCCGGCTCGTTGAATTGTTCGGCAAAAAAGAGCCCCTGCCGCCACTCGCTCTCACGCATATCGAGGATATAGCTGTCGTTGTCCGTCATCATCATAAAATCGAGAAAGGCGCTGTCGCGGGCGTAGTGATAGATTTCGTCGGGTTCTCCCTGCGCATCGTCACCGGTTGAAAGCATCGAATGAACGTGGAGGTCTCCCCAATAAAGCCCCTGGTCCAAACGGTCGGTTCCTATATCCCGGGGGAGCTTTATTCGCCGCCAGCCTTCAGGCTCGGAAAGATCGAGCGCCTCCTGAGGTTTGGAGAGGTCCAGCCTTCGCACCCTGTATTTCCTTTCCGCCCCGATATGCCCCTCAAGACAGCCTGTTAGAAGCACATCCGATGTCATGGGAATAGTCGGGTCCACGTCGTAAAAGAGCGCCCCCTGGGCAAGGGCGAGTGGCGCGCCGAGTTGCCCGTCGAAGCTGAGATGCCTGCCGCAGAGCTGGCCAAAAACATGCCCGGTGCCGCCATCGCGCTGCTTTTTGCGTTCCCACAATAGCCATGCCCCGCCGTTGCCGTCTGGTTTGGCAAGAGGATGCCGCCTCCGGCCCATGTAGCCCCAGATCGCTTCGCGCTCGGGTCGCAGCCATCCCAACATTCCGTGCGCCAAACTGGCTACAGCGCCGTGCTCGTCCCCGAGAAGCTGGATTTGTCCTTCTTCGACCAACGCCGCACACAAATAATGGTGTTGGTCTATGACGCCCCCATCGCCCCGCACATCGAAACGCTTCACCCACAGGACAAGGAAACGGTTATGGCCAAGGTCGTGCACGCTGGGCTTGAGATCCCATCCTGGCGCGGATGAGATGCGAAATGGCTGACTCCACTGTCCGGAGACGAATTCGGAGCCCACTACATCGTAGGCCCCCTCTTCGTAAGAATCCCAAACCGCAAGCAGTTCCGTGCCGCAGGAGGCCACTTCCGGTCTCGAACAATACGGCACCTCGTCTGAAATACGCAGCGGTGTACTCCAGGCATCGTCCTGGGCCGACTGATGCACGACACTTTGACGCGTCTCATCATACTGGGTATAAACAAGGTGCATCACGCCGCTGCCTTCCTCAACGGAAAGGGACGGTCGAAAAGCGTGATGGGAGCCTGTGGGTATCCGTCTGCTCGTTTTGAGTTCCCCATCTTTTATGGCGTGTTCTACCAACTGCCAGCAATGGTTCTCCCAGCAGGTATGGATCACCACCAACCCCTGATCGTTCACGTGGAAGGCAGGCCAGCAATTCGCCCTGTACTGGGTGGCAAACTCGATGCAATCGCCCTTTCGGTTGCCCTCGAGCGCCCTCAAACGCAGGAAATCGTGTCCTGAGTCGGTCGCCTCAGCAAGCACGAAAATACCTTCCCCCGGCCATTCGATGAGCGTAAACCACGCCTCGTGCGGCCCGTATTGATTGAGTTGACCGGAGATGGTTCTGTGCCGCTTACGGAGTTGGTCGTTGATCTTTGGCATTTTTGTAATCTCTTTTTTTTAGTGCTTTGTCAAGCGCGAGTTTCCGGAGAGGAGAGAACGTTCCGCGACAAAATTATTTTCACAATTAGGAAACCAAGAACCCAGGAGAAAAACACAGCCCTCCGAAATGCACCACAGCCCTCTCCTGGATTCCTTATAGAAAAATAAGTTTTGGGCTGTGTGTTCTGAACCTCCAAACCTCCCGCAGGTTGGAGGCAACCTACGCGAAGTTATTTGACGATTACCCTCCCAACTATCGCAGACGCTTCCATTCCTCGATGAAAGCCTGCACGTTCTTCCACGGCCATTGCTGGCGGATGGAGGGCACCGCGTGCAGGATGAAGCCTTTTTTGCCGAACGTCTCAAAGGCCTCCCGAACCGCTTCGCGCACGATCTCCGGGGTGCCTTCCCCGATGTGAACCGGTGCGCTGACGCCGCCCCAGATGCATTTACAATCCCCTAACTTTTGGGCAACGACCTTCATATCCTGATTTCCGAGCGCCGGCTCGATGCTCGAATAGGCGTCGAAGGGCAGTTCGGCCAAGTAGTCCAGTATCGGCATAATCCCGGTGCAGACGGTGTACGAACACACCCGACCCGCGCCGTGCACCAGCCCGATCTCCGCTCGCAGGCGCTTTCCGAGAAAGTCACGCAATTGCTGAGGACTCCAGAAATCCGTGGTCTCATAGAAGCCGTTTCGTCTCACGATATCTACGTCCAACGCCGGATCCAGCGCGATCTCCAACCGGCGCATCGTCGTTTGATGCTCGATCTCTAAGAAGCGATCCATGACTTCGGGGTTGTCCATTGAAACATAGATCATATCTACGCCGAAAAGCTGATGGGTCGCCGTAAGCCCATAGCCAATCGGAGTCACGATGGCCAATCCCCACTGTTCGGCCCACGTTCTGACCCGTTTTGCTTGCTCCTGTGTGGCCGCAATCTCCCGATCTCCCGGCGGCATGTGCAGATACGCCCAGCGCTCCACATCCTCCATCGTCTGCAGCCAGGGCTTGACAAAACGGGAGACGCAGAAGTCCGACTGGAGCGGGACGTCCGTGCCGTGGGGCCAGTCTTCGGTGCGCCGGACAGCCGCCGTGAGGGGTCCGGCAGGCGTCCTGATCTCCTTGTGCAGGATGGGATGCGGCTCTCCGGGAACTTCCTCCTCCCACACCCGCGAAGTCACCTCCGGATGCTGACCGGGCGAAACGTATAGGTACACCACCGGGTCGAGACCCAGTTCTTCCACCTGATGCAGCAGGGCATGTTCACCGTGGGCATTGCCCTGCTGCCACGCCCGGAATTTCCGCTCTGCGGACTGGGACTCACTGAAGTGTGTGGAGAGCGGCACATAATCCACTTCTTCCCGGCGGATGGCCGCGAGCATGCGCTCACGAGAACTCATTTTTGGCTTCATGATTCCTTCCTTTAACCGCAAAGATCGCAAAGCAGGCGCAGAGCGCGCAAAGTCCCCGGTCGGCGAAAGGATTCGCCTCCTACGGGCTTGTTATAGGTGGGCAATGCTTTGCCCGATTGAGGAACTGATGGCGAAGGCTTCCCCGATCATTCTTTGGACAATATCGAGTGATTCATCAGCCAATAGCAAAGCATCCCAACCGCAGGCACGGAAAAAGACAGCAATGCCCACACCCATGGGGGGAGTCCCATCGCAGGAGATGATAACTCCTTGGCATTCTTATAGACTGTGATTGCTATGGCTATGTGCGCTACAATGAGACACAAAGCTACGCTAAGTAAAACGAGGTAAAAAAGAATGATAAAGGCGATTACTATCATAGCGCTCACCTCTTTGTCAGAAGTTCTCTGGGTTTGTAACGCGGAGAGTCGCAAACCCTCGTTCAGCGCTGCAAAAACGTTATGATTGCATCCTTCGGAGCAAGCCCCTGCCTCCCCGCATAATTCCAAATCCGATCCCGGCGAGGATCACGGATAGGATCAGGTTGATCACGGGATTGGCGCGCCCCGACGGGAACAGGAGCAGCGCGAGGGTCATCGCGGCCAGCAACAGCACGATCATCCCGACGAAATGATAGGCCGTGACCGTCTGCTGCTCGTCGCCCACCTCTTTTTCCACGTCAATCGGAGTTTGGAGCAAGGCGAAGAACCGATCCACCTCCGGCTCCGGCTCTCCAATATCCCGGCTGTAGATTCGGAAGAGGCGGTATATCAAAATTCCAAAGGCGGCCGCCGCGAGGGTCATGGCCGCAAAATAGTGCGTGGACGATCCTCCATCCGGTGGCTCGATATGACCAAAGACGATCCCCCACGAAAGCGCCTCATTGGTGTTAAAAAAGAGGAAGAAGAACCAGAGCGCCACGGACACGAGGGCGGATGTGGCAAGCGTGGCCGGGCGGCTGCGACCGAGACGTCCCATCGGTCTGGATAAGAGAAATACGGCAAGCGTCACTCCGATGATGAAGCATACCCGGTATCCGAAGGGATATTTCATAAATCCGAACACGTGGAGCGGCCCGAAGATGGACAGATCGCTGCATACAATGGCGGCAAGGGTTCCGACGACCACGGCTCCGATCCCGGCCCATCTGGAGATCTTTCGGATTACCAGCCCCAAGGTCAAAGGAATGGACACGGCCACACCCGTCAAAAGTCCGATGGTGATCCCGATGATGTCGAGTTTAATGCCCTTCAGGATAATGGCCATCGCGCCCGTTACCGCCACGACGAAAAATCCGAGAATCGCGATCCGCCCGACGGTCATCACCTCGCGGTCGGAGGCCTTCGGTCGAAACATCCGTTTGTACAAATCCACGGACACCACCGCCGAAGCCGTGTTCCAGCACGTGTCCGTGGCCGACATCGTGGCGGCGAGCATCGCGGCGACGAACATCCCCAGAATACCGGGTGGCAGATACCGGGCCGCCATCGCGATGTACACCCCTTCCTGCGGATTCTTGAGCCCTCCGAATCCGGGAATCAACGAAGGGTCCGGCCATACGACAGAGCCGATAAACGGGATAAGCCCGAAGAACAGGGGCCCCAGCGCAAACAGTCCGGTGGCCAAAAGCCCCAGCTTGAGCACCGACCGCTCGTCTCGGACACTGTAGTATCGCTGAGCGCGGTCTCCCATCGCCGCGTTGAAGATCATCTGCATGATATACACGATGAGATACCAAGAGTCGTAGCTCGATTCGCTCTCAGGAGCATGAAAGGTGAACGCGGGCAATCGTCCGAGCACATCGGGGATCTCGACAAAGATCACTCCGAGCAGAACCACCACGACCCCGAGCAGCAAAAAGGACTGCACCGCGTCGGTGATGGCGACCGCCCACAGCCCGCCGGAGAAGGTGTATATGAGCACGAGTGTGGCGATCACCAGTATGGTCAGCATGATGGCCGCCTCGGAGCCGGGAAAGAGGATCGGACCGACCATCTTGCCGAGGGACGCCATGTGCTGGATGGGCCAGTAGAGCAGGGATACGGCAAACAGAATGCTCAGCGCGGTGTGGGTGGTCCGGTTGAAACGGGTCTCCACGTATTCTATGGGAGAGATCACCCGGCTTCGGCGGCACCGCACGCCCGCCAGCATAAACCCCAGAAAGAAGCCCACCGGCCACGTGGCAAAATAGAGCATTCCATACCAGCCCGTTCGGTACACAAGACTGGCCGCACCGCCGAACGTCCACGCGGAGAAGAGGCCCAAATGTACATGGATATGCTCGCCACCCACCATGGAATCCGCCGTCCGCCGGTGAAGAAGTCTTTGGCGCCCTTCATGAATTTGGAGAAGAAGACGGCGATGGCCATCATGATCGTTAGATACACGATGATGGAGACCCAGTCAATGGGTGCTACGCCCATGATCACTCCGATCTTTTTGGGTTGGGAGATGAGAGTTGCTACTTCCGTGAAACGTGAAACGTAAAACGTAAAGGGCGAAAGCGAATCAATGGGACCCTTCCATCATCGCTCCGAGGGCGGACACCATGCCCGCCACGCTTCATTGTCCTCTGTCAGCTTTTGATAGAGATGGGGGCGGCGCTCTCCCCACAGGATTTTTCGCCATTCCGCCCGTTCTACGACGCCCAGATTTTCCGTGATCCTCGGACGACGCAGGGTCCCCTTGTGATAGACGATTCCCGGATCGGTCTTCGATCCCTGCGCCAGAATTTTCCCCTCCTGGTCCACGAGACACGTCGCGGAAAGAGGACCTCCGGCTTTCTCGAAGGGCCGCGCCCAGCCCGCCGCGGCGATGTGGACGCTCGCGTCTATCGCCCGCGCCTGGGTTCCGATGTGAAAATGCTCGTTTTCGAGCGGCTGAATCATATGCGG
>JAUWMS010000224.1 GCA_030613045.1 Candidatus Latescibacterota bacterium
ATGGGGAATGTCGGAAATGTACATCTACCCCTCGGTGGAATTGAACGAGCGCGAGGTGCGCCTGTCTTCCCCGGAAGGGCAGGAGTTCCTGGCTCAATTGCTCCCGGCATGGCGCACCTTCCTGGAACGGCGCGGCTGGTACGGGATGCTCTGCCAGCACGTCGCCGACGAACCCACCCTGGGTGCGCTCCCGGACTATACCGCGGGCGCATGCGCGGTGCGCAAATATCTTCCCGGAGTGCCCATCATAGACGCCGTCGAACTCCCGCATCTCGGCGCTGGCGTGGACTGGTGGGTCCCCAAGATCGACCACTACGAGCAGGATCGCGCCGTGTACGAGGCGCATCGCTCGCACGGCGACCGGATATGGTGCTACACGTGCTGCAAGCCGGGAGGCCGTTTCATGAACCGCCTGCTCGACTTCCCCCTGCTCAGGACGCGGCTCCTCGCGTGGGGCTGCGCCAAATACGACCTCGCCGGTTATCTGCACTGGGCCTTGAACAGTTGGGATAAAGACAAATCCCCCTTTGAGCGATCCGTGAAGCCGGACGCGACGCTGGAGCCGGACGGGTCCCGAAACGATCTTCCGGCCGGCGACAAGAGTATCGTCTATCCCGGCCCGAATGGTCCGTGGAGTTCGATGCGCTTCGAGGCCCAGCGCGAAGGATGGGAGGACCACGCGCTGCTAATGATGGCGCGCAAGCGGCTTGGCCCGGACAGGTTCGACGCGTTGATCTCGAAGACTGTGCGCGGCTTCTCCGACTTCACGGAGGACTCCGCCGGTTTCCGAAAAGAATACCGCGCCCTGCTTTTGGGATGTTCGGAACAACCCCTTTTTCAGTTCGGAATCGAGGATTAAATCATTCAACGCAGAGACGCAGAGGACGCGGAGGGAAGAAAGTGGGAAAGTGGGAAAGTGAGACGGTGAGCCCCCTCCCGCTTTCTCACTTTCTCAAGCAGTTTCTCTGCACTACTGACCTGTAAAATCTCGTTTTTCTGGCAAGATTTTGTATTTGATCCGTGTAAATCCGTGGTATCCGTGTCCCATTGCTTTGGGGTTTTGTTTGCGGCTCTGCCGCTCTGCGCTCTCCGCGTCTCTGCGTTGAAATCAGATTTTGAACCTTTTTACGAATCAACCCGAATCAGGAGACCCCTTCAAAATGAAATACGCGATCCTCATCGGCGACGGCATGGCCGATTATCCTATGGAAGAACTCAGCGGGAAAACACCCTTAGAAGTGGCGCACACGCCCAATATGGATGGAATCGCCCGGCAGGGAGTCGGAGGCTGGGTGCGCACGATCCCCCAAGGAAAGGCGCCGGGGAGCGACGTGGCCAATCTGGAAATCCTTGGGTACGACTCGAACCGGGTTCTCACGGGACGGGCGCCCTTGGAGGCGGCCAGTATGGGGATCGAGCTGGCCGACGATGAGGTGGCGTTTCGGTGCAATCTCATCACCGTGGCGGAGGGAAAAATTCTGGATTACAGCGCGGGTCACATCTCTACGGAGGAGGGCGCACAACTGATCGCAGAGATTCAGGAGCGTCTCGGATCACACCGGGTGCGGTTCTATCCGGGCGTGGCTTATCGCCATCTGATGGTGATGCGCCACGGGCCGGAGCGCCTTGAAACCGTGCCTCCGCACGACGTGATGGGAAAGCGCCCCGAGGAGCATCTTCCGCAGGGAGACTCGGCGGAGTTCATTCGAGGCTTGATGGCGTATTCGGTCGAAATTTTGAAGGAGACGGAGGTCAACCGGAAGCGGATTGCTTCTGGAGAACTCCCGGCCACGCAGATCTGGCTGTGGGGGTCCGGGAAAGCCCTGCGGCTTCCCGCGCTGAAGGATCGCTTCGGCGTGGAGGGCGGCGTGATCTCGGCGGTGGATCTGCTGAAAGGCATCGGGATCTCGGCTGGACTGCGGGTGATCGAAGTGCCGGGGATCACCGGGTACCTCGACACGAACTATTCGGCAAAGGCGGAATATGCGCTCTCCGCACTGGACGAGTTGGATTTTGGGTACGTGCACGTGGAGGCTCCGGACGAGGCGAGCCACAACGGGAGCCTGAAGGATAAAATCCGGGCCATCGAGGATTTCGACGCCAAGGTCGTTGGGCCGGTGTTGGAGGGATTGCGGGCCTTCGGAGATTTCCGGCTGATGGTGCTTCCGGATCATCGCACGCCGCTTTGCGCACGCACGCATACGCCGGAGCCCGTTCCCGTGGCGATCTACACAAGTGACGGGGAACCGGACAACATACGGGCGTTCAGCGAATCCGAGGCCGAAAGGGGCAGCTTACAGTTGGAGTCGGGAGATGCGCTGATACGTCGTTTTTTTCAATCCCCCTGATCCTTCAGAAAAAACTTGACGCGGCAAGCGGTTTGCCCTATCTTTCCACTGAATGGACCGCTGAATTTTCGGAAGCAACGCGTTCGATATCCGGGTAATCTCGCATTCGGTTCAAAAATGTCGCATTCTTGAGAACATGTCCACCTCGTTTTCACGCTCCTGCTTGGGAACGAGATGCACCACTTGCCCACCCATAGACGGCAAAAAGGAGGGATGCGATGGCATGGAAAGTTTGTTGGTGTCCGTGTGCAGTATGGCAATGAACCCGCAGACGACGGAAAGGAACAAGACGATGACACGCAAAATCCTGTTGGCGTTGGTGTGCGGCATGGTCCTGGTCGCCTCCGTAGCTTGGGTTGCGCCGGGTTGGACGGCAACCGTATCGGGGACGGTGACGGATACGGAAGGTCAGGCGGTCGTCGGAGCGGAGGTTACGTTCACGGATGAGGTCGATCCGAACCGTACGTTCCGCGACATCACCGATGTGGAGGGTAGGTATGAACTCTCTTGGGTGGTGACCGCCGTGACAGAAACCCCCGAAGCTCAACCCAACCGATTTCAGTTGCTTCAGAACTATCCAAATCCCTTCAATCCCTCGACGGTGCTCCCCTACACGCTGGCGAAGCGGACGGAGGTGGATTTATCCATCTACAACATACTGGGCCAGAGGGTTCGGATATTGGTGCAGGGCGTGCAGGATGCAGGATCGTATGCGGCGACGTGGGATGGGAGAGACGACCAAGGGGCAGGCTTGGCGGTCGGGGTGTATCTATGTGTATTGAGATGTTCGGGTTTTGTGCAGGTGCGCAAAATGGTGATGATGGACGGGGCGGCCGGAGAGCCTGCTGCCCAAGGGCCGACGCAGATTTCAAAGCGGTCGGCGGGGCCGGAGGAAATCTGGTTGTATACGGCCAAGGTGAGTGGGGAAGACATGTTGCCTTTTATACAGCGGCACGTTCCGATTTCAGAGGGGTCCGTGCTGGACTTCGTGGTGGACATCTACGTGCAAGTGCAGGGGACGGTGTCGCTTCCGGAGGAGTCTCCTGTAACACCTTCTGAGTTGGAGATGGTTTCCTTCGTGGAGTCCAGTCCGGTGGAGGCTTCCGGGGAGTATGCGGCAGAGGTAGTGAAGACCGAAAAGCCCCAGGTGGTAGCGTATGTCAAGGACGGCAAGCCGATTCTGTTGGGATATCTGTTCCCGACGGGCACGGTTTTTCCCATGGATAAGACTGCAGGGGAAAGGGTCTTTCCACTCGGTAAGGCGGTGATCGGAACGGCCGAGGGAACGGTTGCGGATGCCCGAACGACAGCGCTGGCATTGGCTATGATGAGTCCATTGTTGGTATTCAGCAGTGGGGAACAGCGGACTGAGCTTGCCCAGGCAGTGGTGAGCCAACCCGAGTTCCTGGATTTGGTTTCCCACATTGAGGAGGTTCTGAGAACCGAGCCTGAGAAGGTGTTGGATGGGGAAGCACACCCCGAGATATACACTCAGGCCGCCCAGGTGCTGGTGGCGGCCATAGAGCACCTCGGGCCCCAGGGGAAGCCTTCGCTCGTCCAGGGGAGGGAATTACCCTGGGTCGAGGACCGACCGGGGGCAAGGCTCGCCTTAATCAATCCCCAGAGCATTTACTATGGGACTGGAATTTACGGGTATGAGACAGAGGATAAACGGGATGTCTTCCTTCTTCCACCCAAAGACGGCATTGTGGATTTCCATTGGGGATTGAACTTCATCACCTGGGCGGAGGATACCGAGACGGAAAGGACATTGGCAGACGGGAAGTACACTTTCACTATCTACAAGGGTATCGTCAACGACTTTCCCATCGCAGACCTGATTACCTGGTCTCATCCGGCCGGACGGGCTACCATAGCGAATGTGGGCACAGCCTTCCTGGATATCCTGGACATTATCATTGGGATAAAAGTCCACCCCCAATTTTCGGGGCTGCATCTGGACATCGGGGGTATAGCGGGATTGACCGAGCACATGCTGGCAGGGGATGTAGTGGCCGTGCTTGGGGACGTAGGTTCCCTGCTTCTAGCCAATATGGACAACATCGGGCTTTGGCTGTGGGAGGGAGCCGTCAAGGATTCCCAGAGGCAACTGCTCAAAATGCTGATGCCGGTTTTCCGGAACGTAGCCTGGCCGCTCAAAGTATTAAATGTGGTTCCGAAGATCCCCTTCTACTACGACCTGGTGTCGGCTCCAAGGAAGGTCCGATACACTTATGCCATTCGGGAAGGAATCATTGACCCCATGGAAGTCGGCGAAATGGCTCTCATCCCCGCCGGCTCTTTCCGGATGGGGGATGATGAGGGATCGATCGACGAGCGCCCGGGGCATACCGTCTATGTGGATGCGTTCTACATGGACGTGTGTGAGGTGACGAATGCCCATTATAAAGCCTTCTGCGATGCCACAGGACACGCGCATCCGCCTACATCGGGCTCCGAGTGGTATGACCATGTGCCTACAAGCTATTTGACCGACTATCCCACCTACCCCGTAGCCTGTGTGAGTTGGTATGATGCGGTTCGGTATTGCAGCTGGCGAAGTCGTCAGGAGGGGTTAGACGAATGTTACAATGAAGATACGTGGGAATGTGATTTCACGAAGAAGGGGTATCGGTTGCCCACCGAGGCGGAGTGGGAGAAGGCGACTCGTGGAAGTTTGGAGGGCAAGCGATACCCGTGGGGGAATGAGGATCCTTATGGACGTGCGAACTACGGAGCGGATAATAACATTGGGGAGTATCGCTCTGATATGATAGATTTTGGATACAAAAACAAGAGGGGGCCAACACCTATAGGTAGCTATGATCCGAACGTGTATGGGTTGTCTGATATGGCAGGAAATCTATGGGAATGGTGCAACGACTGGTATGACAGCGGCTATTATAGCAAGAGTCCAGAGAACAACCCAACCGGTTCGGAAACAGGCTCTTACCGCGTGGTGCGCGGCGGCTCGTGGCTCTACGATCCGGGCGATTTTCAGTGCGCCGAACGCCTCTCCAAGAACCCGTCGGTTACCTACAACATTTTCGGGTTTCGCTGTGTCCGGTCGTCGCCTTAGTCGTTTGGGGAGCTTTTGGTTGCGGGGTTTGGCCTTTGGGATTTGGGTTTTGGACTTTGGCAGGGGGGATTGCGGTACGGAGACTGAACCACTGATGGCACTG
>JAUWMS010000326.1 GCA_030613045.1 Candidatus Latescibacterota bacterium
GGATAAGGCGGTGGTGGACCAGTTGCGTTTTGCGGCGGAGAACATTGAGCGGTTCCACAGGGCGGAGCTGGAGCGGGATATGTGGTCTATGGAGGTGCTCCCCGGCGTGCTGGCCGGCCGGATCACGCGTCCTATGGATATAGTGGGATGTTATGTGCCCGGCCGACGGGCGTTCTATCCCTCCAGCGTGTTGATGACCATCGTTCCCGCGCGCGCCGCCGGGGTGGAGACGGTGATCGTGTGCACGCCTCCGGGCGAGGGCATGGTCGCCAATCCGGCTACGCTGGTGGCCGCGGATATTGCCGGGGCGGATCGGATTTTCAAGATCGGCGGGCCATGGGCGGTGGGCAGCATGGCGTATGGAACGGATACGGTTCCGAAGGTGGACAAGATTGTGGGCCCGGGGAACAAATACGTCACTGCGGCCAAGATGGCCGTGTTCGGTGAGGTGGACATTGATTCCCCGGCCGGACCGAGCGAGGCGTTGATTTTGGCGGATGAGACCGCGGATGCGCATTTGACGGCCCTCGATTTCCTGTCTCAGGCCGAGCACGATCCGGATGCGGCGGCGGTGCTGGTGACGCCGTGTGCTCAGTTGGCTCAGCGGGTGTGTGAGGAGATCGAGCGGGTCTTCGGGACGGCCGCGCGCCGGGAGATTATAGAGCCTGCGCTACGGAACAATTCGGCGGTGCTGATCGCGGCGGATATGGAAGAGGCGCTCGCGTTCACGAACGAGTATGCGGCGGAACATCTTCAAGTGGTGACTTCAGAGCCGATGATGCTGTTGCCCCGGATCAAGCATGCGGGGTCTATCTTCCTCGGGCCGAACGCGCCGGTGCCGGTCGGAGATTATGCGTCGGGCACGAATCACGTATTGCCCACCGGTCAGTGCGCCCGGATGTTCAGCGGGCTGTCCGTGGATGATTTTTTGAAGCGGCCCACTTTCCAGTATCTGTCCGAGGAGGGGCTGCCGATGCACGCGGAGACCGTGCGGGCGCGGCTGGCAAAGATGAATTCGTAAAGCAGGGATCAGGGGTCGGGGATCGGGGATCAGGGCCTAACCCCTGGCCCCTAACCCCTGGTCCCGATCCCTAAAAATAGGAGATCATCGGACATGACATCACGAGAGATTATTCAGCGGGTGCTGGCCTGTGACAAACCGCCCCGGATCGGGCTGACGTATTCGGACTATAACGGCGAGAGCCGCATCAACGATACGGCGGGACTGGGGCCTTCCCCGGATCCGGCGTTTGAGTACAGGACCTGGAGCGATGACCGGGGCGGAACGTGCTGGAACGACGAGTGGGGGTGCGTGTGGCGTCGGATCGAGGGGAAGACCCAGGGCGGCGAGGTGATTGATCCGCCGATCAAGTCGTGGGCGGATTTGGAGACGTATCAGCCGCCCACCTTGGATGATCCGGCCCGGTATGAGAAGGCGGCCGAGGAGGCCCAACGTCAGCCGGATAAATACAAACTCGGCGGCATCGCCGCGTGTTCCTTCAACAAATCCAGGTATCTTCGGAAGATGGAGGAGTATCTGATGGATTGCGCCGGGGATCCGGAGATGGTGAAGCGGCTCAATGGCATGGTGTCGGACATCATAGTGCGGCAGGTGGACCTCTACGCGGACATCGGCGCGGATGGCGTGATGTTTTGTGAGGATTGGGGCACGCAGGAGCGGCTCCTCGTGAGTCCGGCTATGTGGCGGGCGGTTTTTCGCCCGACGTTCGAGCGGTTGGTGGGGCGCGCCCATGAGCGGGGGCTGACGGTGTGGATGCACTCCTGCGGATACGTGCGGGACATCATCCCGGACCTGGTGGAGATCGGCGTGGATGTGCTCCAGTTCGATCAGCCGGAGCTGCATACCTTTGACTTCTTAGCTCAGTTTGGAGGCAAGGTAACCTATTGGTGTCCAGTGGACATCCAGACCACGCTTCAGACCGGCGACCGGGCACTCATCCGCAAAAGGGCGAGGGAGATGGTGGAGACCCTCGGCGCCAGGGGAGGCGGGTTTATCGCCAAGGACTATCCCGATAATATGTCCATCGGCGTGGATCCGCTCTGGCAGCATTGGGGGTATGAGGCGTTTTTGGAGTATGGGCAATATGAGCACGTCGAATCCTGACTGCTGAATATTGGGCATTGAATATTGAGTATTGAACATTCGATATTGAATATCCAATGTTGAATGTTCAATGCTCAATGCTGAATGTTGAATGAAGTCATTTATAATTCACAATTCAGCATTCCCGGAGGAGTTGGATATGGAATACCGAAACTTAGGGACGGCCGGGGTGAAGGTGTCTCCCTTGTGCTTGGGGACGATGATGTTCGGAGGGCCGACGGATGAGGCTGAGAGTATTCGCATAATGCACAAGGCGAACGATTTGGGGATCAATTTTTTCGATACGGCCAATGTATACAACGGCGGAGAGTCGGAGCGCGTGGTGGGGAAGGCCATTTCGGATCGGCGGGATCGGATTGTGCTGGCGACCAAGGGAGGGATTCGGGTGGGAGACGGGCCGAACGACGTGGGCGCGAGTCGGGTGCATCTGATGCGTGAGGTTGAAAATAGTCTTCGGCGGTTGGGCACGGACACCCTTGATTTGTATTATGTGCACAAGCCGGACCCCACAACGCCCATCGAGGAAACGTGGCGCACGTTGGATACGTTGGTGCAACAGGGCAAGATCCGGTACATCGGAGTGTCCAATTTCCGCGCGTGGGAGTTGTGCGAGGTGCTGGGTACGATCGAGCGGCTCCAGCTTGAACGGATCACGGTGCTTCAGCCCTTGTATAACCTCGTAAACCGGGATGCCGAGGTGGAACTGTTTCCGTTGTGCCTGGATCAGGGTATCGGAGTGGTATCGTATAGTCCGCTGGCCCGCGGGGTCTTAGCCGGAAAGTATAAGGCGGGACAGGCTCTTCCGGAAGGAAGTCGGGCCGCCCGTGGAAACAAACGGCTGCTTGAGACCGAGATGCGGGAAGAGAGCTACGAGGTGGCCGAACGCCTGCGCCCCATCGCCTCCGCGCACGGGGTCACGCTGACGCAGTTTTCTCTCGCCTGGTGCCTGGCCAATCCGATGCTGACGGCCCTTATTATCGGTCCCCGGACGATGGCCCAATTGGACGATAATATGGGCTGTCTGAACTGTCGGATCACCCCGGAGGACGAGGCGGCCGTGGACTCCCTGGTGCCGCCGGGAGAGCATACGGGACGCGGCTTCAACGACCCCTTATTCCCGGTTACGGGCCGGGCGGAACTTACTTGATAGTATAGGATTTTCCATTTCCTGTCTAGCCAGACCTGCATCGTCATCCCGACCGTGTATGCAGTTGTGGACAGACATTACCAATTCATAATTAACAATTTACAATTTACAATTCACAACTGAGTATTCACTCTAAATTGTGATTGCGAATTGTTAATGACCAATTGCGAATGAAACCCTTGCCTTCCAATTTGATCTTCCTATTATCGCAGACTTACTATAGCCCGCCCGAAGGGCGCTAAGTGCATCGTATAGGGATTTCCATTTTTCTTTTTGATTCAGTTTCCGGGCAGAATCCTTTCCAATCAGGAGGCCAAGAAGTTAGGAGAAAGACAATCCCTACGTAATGCACCTCAGCCCGCTCCTGGTTTCCTGGATTCCTGATAGAAAACACGCTCTGCTGGTCGATTCAGCCCAATAAAAGGAGAATCGACTTATAAAAGCATTACCAAAGCCCGAAGGGCGCTAAGTGCACCCATATTCGGCCTTCCTCTTTCTCTTTTTGCAGCGCCTGACCTTCGTTTTCTCCCTTCCTTTCAGGGGGGTTTTGCCCCCCCCCTCCGTCCGTCCGCTATTAAATGTGCTTTTTGGGGTTTCCGGTCGGCGGGCAGTCGCCATGCTTGGGCGGGGCGTCACTCGAAATTCTATTGACAACGCCCCCTTTTTTTGGTATATTAGACGGTTCTCTATCCTCTGAATGAGCGATGGGCGGAGCAAAGGCTCGCATGCCAAGATAAGGGAGACTGAGCGATGAAGAGTTTGATCTCTAAGGCTAAGTTTATCTTGTGCATGGGAGTATTTTTTTTGTCGTGTGCTCCTTTCACGCGTTCCGGGCGCACGGTAAAGCCGGACGATCTTCTCCCGAAAGACGGCGAGGTGCGGGGATGGACCCGGTCGGGTGCGATTCGGTCGGCGTCCGATGACGAGGCCCTGTACGACCTGATCAACGGCGCGGCGGACCTCTACATCCGGCATCATTGTGCGGCATTCGCCGGACAGACGTACGAAGGCTCGCAGGGATGGTTTTTGGAGGTGGAGATCTACGACGTGGGGAAACCGGCGCATGCCCGGGCGTTGTACCGGGATCCGAAAGTGGCGCGGACAGCCCATCGTGTTCTGAAGGAAATGGACACGGA
>JAUWMS010000059.1 GCA_030613045.1 Candidatus Latescibacterota bacterium
TCCTCCATCTCGCCACGAGCAGAATTTCCTGGACGAGCGATGGCGGGGCGCACTGGCATGACGCGGACGGGGAGGGCGCCGGGTACTATCCCCGTGCGGTGCAGCTTCCCGACGGCCGCATTCTGTGTGTCTATCATGATGGCGGCGACAACGGGTACGGCGATGTGGATCAGTCTATCGGCGCGTGTACCTTTCGGCTTGCCGTGGAATTAGGATCGAGGATTAAATAACTGTCGCAGTTCCTCGCAGAGGGAAGAAGGTGAGAAGGTGAGAAAGTGAGAAGGTGAGAAAGTCGATTCTCTTTCTATTGGGCTGAATCGACCAAGTGAGACGGTGAGACCCCACTTTCCCACTTTAAGCAAGGGGGATAAAGTATGAATGATCGAGAGCGTTTTGTCGCAACCATGCATTATGAACCGGTGGATCGGCCTGTATTGTGGGAGTGGGGAGCCTGGCGGGAAACCAAGCAAAGGTGGCGGCGGGAAGGCGGCTTTGAGGGGGATCCGCCCGAATATCAGGAGTGCGATCATCGGGAGGGCGCCGGGGTTCGGTTTGATCTTTTTCCGCCGTTTGAACGACGGGTCATCGAGGATGATGGCCGGACGATCACCTACGTCAATGAAAAGGGGCAGCTCCTTCGGGACTTTCACGATGTTGAGCAGAGCATGCCCGAGTTTATCGAGCACCCGGTCAAAAACCGCGCTGATTGGGAGCGGATCAAGGAACGGATGGATCCTGGTAGCCCGGAGCGGTATCCGGCGGACTGGGAGGAACGGGTACGACGGTGGAACACGGACCGCACGGCTCCCGTCGATGTCTATGGGAGTCGCGACGGCGGCCTCTTCAGCCAGATCCGCGAGGTGATGGGCGCCGAGGAGGCCCTGCTGTTGATGGCAGACGATCCTGCGTTTGCCCACGACATCATGGAATACCGGACGGATTTTATGATGCGGGTGATGAAACGGGCGCTTCGGGAGGTGCGGCCGGAATGGATTATTTTCTGGGAGGATATGGCCTACAAAACGGCCTCGTTGATCTCCCCGGCCATGTTCCGCGAGTTCATGTTGCCGCGCTACAAGCGACTTGCCCAATTTGCGCAGTCTTTTGGGGTGGATGTGGCTTTCGTGGATACGGACGGGTACGTGGATGAATTGATTCCCCTCTTTCTAAAGGCGGGTATCCGGGGGATCTACCCGATGGAGGTAAACGCCGGGATGGATGTAGCCCGACTGCGCAGGAAATACGGTCGGGATCTGCTGATGACGGGCGGCATAGACAAACGCGCCCTCGCGACCGGCCCGGAGGCTATCGAGGCTGAGCTGGCTCGATGTATTCCCGTTGCGCTGGAAGGCGGGTATATTCCGATGGTGGATCACTCCCTCCCGCCGGATATCAGCTACGCGAACTTCCAATACTACTGGCGGCGGAAGAAGGAGCTGCTGGGGATCGTGTGAAGTGTTCGGAGGGCAAGATTTTTTTTGGGGGTGTATCCTTGTAGAGTTCCCATACGAAACACGGAAGAGCACGGAATACACGGAAAGGGGAGCGGATTTTCTCCGCCGTCCGCGCCCGATTGAAACCGGAAGGAACTGTTCTGATCAGTGCGGCTATGTATACCAAGGAGAGAGATCATCGGGAGGATAATATTTTGATCCAGCCTTCGGTATGATTTTCACGCGATACGTTGTCCTGTTTGAACACCTCTTCTTCAGGAGGGAGCAAATGAAAGATATTACCGTCGAGCGATCCATGCACATCGAAGCGCCCGATGTGCATTCAACCGCGGGTGTGATCGGTATTTCCTATTGCTCCAATCAGAGCCCGTCGCTGATCGAATCCTACCGATGCGGCACGGAGCATGCGATCCGCCGGTCCGAGGACAACGGTCGCACCTGGACGATCCGCGAAACATGGGAATCCCGACGTGAACTGGGTGCGGTCCGGGTTCTCAGCACCTCGCTCCCGGAGTTTTTTCTGGATCCCGACAACGACCGGATGTTCCGCATCTACCGGACATCGGAGGAGATCGAGGGCGTGAAGCCGTGGGATCCCAAGGCGCCGGTGGGTGCCATCCTGCATTATGTTCAGGTTTCAAGCGATGAGGGGATCACGTGGAGTGACAGCGAGCAACTCATTCAAAAGGGCGATGAATTTGACGAGGTCCACTGGGCAAAGGATATTTGGTACGGCAGGAATTACGGAGTGATCGAGGCTCTTCGGGCCATGAAACTGTCCGATGGAACCATCCTGGTCCCCTTTTGGATGGCGCATCTTTTTGAGAACGGGTCCGTCCGTTCCCCCGAGGATAATGGCTTTTTGCTTCAGAACGTCTGCTTGTTCGGCGCGTGGCGTCCGGATGGCAGCGGACTCGATTGGGAAGCGGGCGACTATCTCACGTTGCCTCGCGCCTATTCCGCCGACGGCGGGGATGAGATCTCGGTGGATTTCCTGCCCGATGGACGCCTGTTTCAGATTATTCGGGCGCGTTTTCTGAATCAGCCCGCAGCCGAATTTCCGTCGTGCAAGTTTTTCGCGCTCTCCTCCGACCGCGGTCGAACGTGGTCGGAGCCGGAACCGCTACGTTATACGGACGGCGAATTGGCGTATTCGCCCGCTTGTATGGGCCATGTGTTCCGATCCCGCAAGAACGGACGGTTCTATCTGATTACGAACCTGAACGACTGGCCGTCCTACAATTGCGATCCGCGAAGCACGCTGCAGATCGCCGAGATAGACCCCGAAACATTGGGGATTATTCGTGAGACGGTGATCCCAATTGAAACGAGACAAGCGGGTCAACCGATCAACATTCGTTTCTCCAACTGGCGCAGCTACGAGGACCGTGAAACCGGAGAGTTCGCGCTGTTTATGACGGCCTGTCCGGGGGATGTGGGCCGGAAGTTCGACTGCGGGTGTCCGCCCCATTGCTATCGGTATGATATTTGTCTGCCCGAATAGAATGAGCAATGAACAATACAGGAGGAGAATATAAAATATGGCTAAGATCAATGGTGTGGTTCCTGTTGTCCCGATCCCGTTCAACCCGGACGAGACGATTGACGAGCAGTCTTTACGCAAAACGGTGGACTTCGTGGCCGAAAAGAAGATGGCTGCGATGTGCCTGCCCGCGTACGGAAGCGAATTTTACAAGCTCACCGAAGCCGAGCGTGAGCGGGTGATCGGCATAAGTATCGAGGTCAATGCCGGGCGCATTCCGGTGGTCGCGCAGGCCAATCACGGTTCTTCGAGGATCGCGGCTGAACTGGCGAAGCGGTACGAGGCGATGGGCGCGGATCTGATCAGCTTTGCCATGCCGCGGCAGTTTTGCACCACGGACGCGGATTTGCTGGGGTACGCGGGGCGCATCGCGGACGCGGTGTCGTGCCCGATTTTGATTCAGGATTTCAATCCGGGCGGGCCCACGATCGGCGCGGAGTTTATCTATGCGCTCCACGCGCGGCATCCCAATTTCCTTTATGCGAAGTTGGAGGAGCCGATGATCATCGAGAAGTTAGTGCGGATTCGGGATAAGGTCGGAGACAGCGTGGGCATCCTCGAAGGATGGGGCGGCTACTACATGATGGAGGCGATCCCGGTGGGCATTTGTGGCCTCATGCCGGGCGTGCCGATCTGTGACCTGTTGGACCGGGTGTACAAGGCGCACCAGGCGCGGGACAGCGAGCGGGCGTACGATCTGTTTGGATCGCTGCTGCCGTTTATCAATTTCACTTTGCAGGATTTCGAAGTGTTCCTGCAGGTCGAGAAGCGGCTGCTGGTGCGGCGCGGCCTGTTTACGCATCCCACCTGCCGGTCGCTGACCTATTCGCCCAGTCCGGCGATGCTCGCGCACATCGAGTTTCTGATCGAACAGATCGTGCGGGTTATGGAGCGGGAAGGAATTCAGCCGTGACGTGAACCAATCGCACGGAAAGGAGAATCATCTGCGATGAGGAAGTTGAGCGCATATCGGAATGACGACAACCGAGCTCCGGATGGCCGGGATAGCGATGCGGATGACACGACGGCGATGCGGCGCGTTTTGGAGGCGGGCCCGGGCGTGGTTTCCATTGATCCGGGTTTCTACCGGTTCGGCGAGGTGACTATTCCGGAAGGGGTTACGGTCCAGGGAGCCGGGATGGGGACCGTTCTTCGCTCCAGCGGGCCCAAGCGAATTTTTTTCCAGAGCAAGGTGTCCCGCTGGGCCATCCGGGACGTGCTATTGGATGGCGAAGCGGAGGGAGACTGGCAGAGTCGGCGGGACCTGGGAGAAAGCGGAGTTTGGATTAAGCAGTGCAAGGCGTACGAAATAGCCGGGGTGCGATTTCAAAACTTCAACGGAGCGGGTCTGCACATAAGCTGGAACGCCCAGCCGGGGCCGGGTGGCTGGTGTGACGGCGGCAACCTGGACCGGATCACGGCGGAGGGCAACACCATCGGGGTGTATTTCGACGAGCGCGCCGAATATATGAACGCCACGCAGTTGAGTTGTTATCGAAACGGGATCGGATGCGCGATCCATGCCGGCAATACGAAGATCGCGGCATCGAACTTTTGCTGCAACCGCACCGGTCTCTATATCGAGGACAAAGAAAATGGCTCGCACGGAGCGATCTCCAACTGCCTGGTGAACCATAACCTGGACTTGGCCCTGCACTGCAAATCAGTTGGAAATGGCATGTCCATTGACAATTGCTGCTTCTTCTGCGGCCGACTCCTTATCGAGCATTCCCGTGGCGTGAACATCACCTCGGGCACGCTCAGTTGTGACGTGGAAGTCCGCGGGGAGCGGTTCAACCGGATCGCCGGAAATTATATCATTCCGAGGGAGTGTACTTTCAGTTTTTCCCCGACAACGATCGTCCAGGACAACTTTACGGATTCGGGCCCCTGGGAGGAAGAAAAAAGGGAGCGGGATGGCGGCAATCAAAGAATCAGGCACAAAGGCACAAAGTAAAACGAAGCGGATTTCATAGATCCAACAAGGGAAATCTTTATCAAAAAAACAAGATGTTGCAGGTCAGTACTACAGAAAGGAAGTGAACCGTGAACCGTGACGAGATTCGAGCATGTCTGACAGGCCCCATTCCCTCCATCCGCACGCCCTTCCACGAGGATGGGAGCGTGGATACCGACAGCCTGCGGCACCAGATTGACTTTGTGATCGCAGCTGGGAGCAAGACCATTTTGCTGACCGCCGGAGACAGCCATTACATGTGTCTTTCCGACGAGGAGATCGCCGAGGTCACTCGGGTAACCTGCCAACACACGGCGGGTCGGGCAATGGTCGTGGCCGCGGATCGTTGGTGCAGCACTTCGCGGGCCATCGAGTTCGCCCGGTTTGCCCGAAACATCGGAGCGGACGTGGTCATGACCCAGCCTCCGAACTGGGGACCCTCCTGTACGCCGCGGACGCTCACGGATCATTATCGGGCCGTGTCGGAACACCTGCCGGTGATGATCGTGACCAACGTGTTCGCCTCACAAGGGGCGGAGTTCGGGCTGGAGACGGTTCGACACACCCTGGATCAGTGTCCGGACGTGGTGGCCATCAAGGACGATCTGTGCGGCGATTTCGCCCGGAGGCTATGTCTGCTGGCCCACGAACGCTGCGCGGTGTTCGCCGGCGGACAGAAGGTGAATCACATGAATATGTGGCCGTATGGGTGTGATGGGTATTTGTCCACCTTCATGTCCTTCCGACCGGACATCGCTCGCCAGTATTGGAGCGCCATCGAGGCGAGGGATCTGGAAGCCGCCCGGGCCATTATCCGCGATTACGACATGCCTTTCTTCGATTTTATCTCCAAATTCACCGGAGGCTGGAACGCCGGACTTCATGGCGCGCTCGAGGTATTTGGGATCGCCAAGCGCTGGCGCCGAAAGCCCTACTATTCACTCGATGATGCCGAAATGGAGAAGCTGAGGGAGTTCCTCAGGGGAAAGAAGATTTTAAGCTGAATCGGTTCAGGTCATATCTATGGGGGGCTATCTTGCACGAAGGGGCAAGCATTCGGCTGCAGCCCCAAGATGCGCTCCCTTCCCGCCGTGACGTGAACGTCGCGGTTCGGAGGCTGCGTTCTGACTTATTCGCCGATCTCACCGAACCGTGCGGTTTATCGCACGGTGGGAGGAGCGGTGGGGGGGGTGTTCCGTGGGCGGTTTTCTTGTCCGGGTTGAGACACAAGAGAGGAAAGATACGCTATGAGTCCATTACAGATCGTCTTACGTCAGCCGGAGGAACGCCTGGTAGTTTTTGCCGCTGAGGAATTGCAGCGATACGTCCGACGATTGTTCGGCTTTCATCCCCCCATCTGTCGCGGCGAAAGCGGAGGCGACGCGGAGACGAGCATCCTACTCGGCGGTGATGCGAACGAGTCGCTTTCCGAGCAGGGCTACGTGATTCGTCCGATGCAGCACGACGGCAAGCCTGCGCTGTTGGTGGTCGGTGGATCGGCGCGCGCGACGATGTGGGCCGTGTATGAGATCGTGTCTAACTGGGGCGTGCATTTCTTGATACAGGGAGATGTGTTCCCGGAGGAGGCCGGCCCGTTCCATCTGCCCGATCTGGACCTCAAACGCGAGCCGGTTTTCCCTCGCCGCGAGTTTCGGGTGGTCAACGACATCGTGAATACGACCGCGTTCTGGAGTCTGGACGAGCACAAGAACCTGTTCGATCAACTGGCGAAACTGCGATTCACGGGGATCTACATTCAGACCTATCCGCACCAGCCATGGGCGCACTATGCGTTCCGGGGGATCGAGCGCGACAGCGGCGATCTGTGCTACGGGTGGAAGCACCGGATTCACGAGGGCACAATCGGACGCGAATTGTTCGGCAAGTGGGATACGCACACCAATCCGGATTTTCAGGGCGCGGAGACCTACGAGGAGCGCCTGATCTGCGGTCAGCGGTTGATGCGCGGGATCATCGCCGCGGCCCACGAACGTGGTCTGGAAGCGACCTTCGTCCATCATCTCTCGGATTTGCCGGAGGAGTTTATCGCGAAGCTCCCAAAACTTTCCGAGGCCGCCGGGGTCCGGCTTCCGAAAGAGGCCCTCTCTCAGACGCACTTTTCCCGCCACGGCCTGACCAGTATGGGCGGCAATCCGGAGACGCTGCGGTATTGTTCCCCGCTTAATCCGGTGTTCGTGAACCTAATGGAGACCGCTTTCGTGGCCCACATCCGGGCCTATCCGGATGCCGAACAATATGGCCTGACCGAATCGGAGTTTCCCCCGGGCGGCGCGGGTGTGAAAGCGTGCTGGGACGCGTTGGACGCCAAGTATAATCTGGAGGAGAAGTTTCCCTTGGCGGAAATTTTGGAGAAGGCCCGCAAACAGTTTTTCTACGCGGAGGGACGCGCGCTGGCGCAGGCTCAAGGGGCCATTCAGACCTTGCGCTTTCTGGACATTCTGATCAACGAGCGCAATGTGCTGCAATACGCCTCCCACCCAAAGGCGAAGATCCGGGGCACGTTCTTCAGCGAGCACGTTCAACCACTGGTAGAGTACGTGCTGCCGCCGGAGAAATTCGAGTTTATGGCCATCGTGGATTACCTGCCGTCGCGCGTGGCCGAGCGGATGAACACCCTCGAGTTTGTCAAACACGGCAAGACCAACGTGGTGATGATCACGACCATCGAGGACGACAACGTGGGCTTTCTGCCCCAGTTGGTCACGCAGTCGCTGCAACAGACCGTCGGGAAGATGCGCGAATACGGCGTGCAGGGCTTTTGTTTCAGGCAGTTCGACATCGCCCAGCACGAGCCGGCAATGGCCTATTTGATCGAGTCCGCGTGGGATGCGGCGCTTACGCCGGAGGACAGCTATCGCCGCTATGCCTTGGGCGTGGCCGGACCGGATGCGGTCGAAGATCTGCTGACTGCATTTCGCGGCGTGGAGGGCTTGACGGATGCGTCGAATGCGATGATGGGCGTGGGGTTCATGTGGCCTTCGCTGTACCGGAAATACTGGGAGCCGGGGACCACACCCGATCCCGCCTGGCAGGAATACCTATCCGAGCTGGCCCCAATCGAGGATCGGCTCCGGACCGCGCTGAGCAAGGCGGCTCCGAAGGGCCGACGGCTGGTGGAAAATTATCTGAATTTCATCGTGTTCGCCCGCCGGTTCGTGGAGGCGATGGATGGTATTCGCCGGGCGCGCGCGGTGTACGACGAGGCGCGGGAGAAACGAAAGACTGCGGATGATTTCGTCTATAACCCCCTCATCCGCCGGGCGTCTGATTTGTTGTTCGAGGCTCTGGCCGCCTCCGAAACCGCTTTGAAGACCTGGGCCGGGCTGGTAGCCGATCCCACGGATCTCGGCTCGTTGGCCGGGCTGAATGCGTACGGGCACGACTGGCTGCGGGGCAAGTGCACGGAAGTCTATTGGGAAAGCCAGCAGTATGGGAAGATGTTGGACTGATTCGTAGAGTTGGTAGTAAAGTACGCTGCAGTAAAGGGTTCACGCCGATTCGGTCGCATCGGCGCGGACAACTTCTCGGAGGCTGCCAACCCTTCTCCGGGAGGTTCAGACAAAACGCTCTCAAGGAAATCTGCGGTCATTTACTTTTTCCTCTTGACAAATCATTTCCTATGTATTATACTGTTTTTCAACCAGCTTTGCCCCAGGGATCTGTCCGTGATTTCCACTGCTGGGCAGCCGGAGCGGGGAAAAGAAGAAAAAAGGGGGTAGCGAAGGCTTCCATGGGAGGCAGGTTGTGTTTCGGAAGGGGTATTCCTTAGAAGATGGATGGTTGGGGCTACGTTGCCTCCTGGTGTGGCTGAGTGGTGACGCTCTTTCTTTGCTGTCAGAATTCCCCGAAAAAATCTCTGAAGAACCTCCCCTATTAGTTGGGGGGCGCGTACACAAATAGCCCCACGGAACCTTGAACACTGGGCAGACACCAATGAGTCTGAACTTTGAATGGGACGAGCTTAAAGCCGCATCGAACCTCAAGAAGCATCGCGTGAGCTTTGGGGAAGCCAGTACCATCTTTGACGATCCCTGGTTTATCACATTCTTTGACGAAGAGCATTCGATTGATGAAGGCCGATATATTACTATCGGTCTATCCAGCCGGAACAGACTGCTTCTAATAGCCCATACTGATCGGGGTGGGCGGATACGTATCATCAGTGCGCGAAAGGTAACGAGCAATGAACAAAAATTCTACGAAGAGGGACTATGACGATTACGAACTGCGCGAGGAGTATGACCTTTCTCAATTGCCAATCATGCCGAAAGGTCGCTATGCCCCGGAGCGCAGGGCGAGCAAGAATCTTGT
>JAUWMS010000557.1 GCA_030613045.1 Candidatus Latescibacterota bacterium
GATCGCCATATACGCCGAGCCGCATAATGGGCTCCATCGTGGGATCGTAGCGCAGGATCAGCGGCCGTTCCGCGTCCTCCACGTAAAAACGGTCGAGTTTCTCCCGGACGTCCTGGGTGGCGAAGGTCATGTCCGTGCCCCACTCGAATTCCAGGATCACGTCCGATAGGCCGGCTTTGGAGATGGAGTGGATGCTCACGAGCTGGTTGACCACGCCCAACGCCTGCTCGATGGGCCGCGAGATGGTGTGCTCCACCTCCTCGGGCGCCGCGCCCGGATACTCGGTGCGCACGGTCAGCGTGGGGTAGGAGATGTCTGGCATCAGGTTCAGCGAAAGCCGCTGATAGGATACCAGCCCGAACACCACGACCGCGATCACGATCATCAAAATCGCCACCGGCCGTGTGGTGGTCATCTCAAACAGGTGGGAGAAATCCCGTTTTGTCTCTTCTTCTTCAGCCTGTTTCAACTGCTCCGCTTCCAAGCTTTCTAAGTCAGGCGGTTTTTTCATGGATGCTCCTGGTGTACTTTCGTTCCATTTGTTTTTTGTGAGCTTTATCAACGAGTGCTATGGAATCTTTCCACGCGGTCCTGCAAAAACTTCGGAATGGATTCAAATACTCATGTTGAGGCAACAGATCCGCCATAGGAATCGGAGACCCTACGGCCAATTCGTATCGCGATAAACAGAGCAGATAGGCTCTTCGTTTTTCCTTAGGGATCATAATCGGGGGGAAACCCGCTTTGAGCACAGGCAGGTTGGCGACCAATCGCGCCATGCGTCCGTTTCCGTCAAAAAAGGGATGAATGCGTACAAAGGACAAATGGATGTCCGCATAGGCAAAAACAGCTTCTTCCCGCATAAGGGTTTCCTTCATTTTCCGGTTCAAAAAGGCAATCCATGTTTCCATGAGAACGGGCACGTCCCCCGGAGCCGCATATTCGTAAAAGACCTGTCTGTCGCCATCCATCATATAGGTGCCGTTGGGTTCCTTCTTCCAATCGCCCAGCGGTTTATAGGCATCAATAATCCATTGCGTCTGAACCGCCTTGTGCAAATTGAACAGGTCTTCGCTGGAAATTTCAGTCGGGCGTTCCACCATGCCATAAATCAGATCAATGGCCCTGGCATGTCCCACCACTTCCTGATGGTCTTTTAACGGTTTTCCAGAGACGGTAAGCCCCTCCTCGATCACAAAGGCGGTCTCACCCAACGTCAGGGTATTTCCCTCGATGGCCGTGGAGCCATGTGTCCAAAGATTGCGGAGCTGTGCAATCAACGCCTTGCGAATGTCCTCGTCTAACCCTTGAAGAAATTTCAACATCGTCTATCCCTTGATAGCCTTTTCTCACCGGCTCATTTTCTTCCTTCTTCGAACTTCGCGGGTGCTACGGTGAGAACATAAGAAAAGGGGGTTATCCAAGCAATTATTCTATGCTGCCGGGTGGGTTGTATAGATTTTTCATCCTGCGTTTCGTCATCAGGAAACTTACTAATCCTATCCCTGCAACGATAAGGGAAATGGGAAGCAAAGCGATTCCTGAAATGACCACAACCGTTTCTGAATGAAAGACTTTGATTAAAGTCACTCCGGAAACCAGTAACATAATTGCAGTGCGGAGATAGGCCAGCATGGTTCTCTGATAGGCCAGTTTGGTTCTGTCTAATGCCAGAGGGTCTCTTAAAATCAAATCCGGAGAAGCGGTGTCGTCGCGTTCCATCGAAATCCTCTTTCCCGGAGCGTTATCCATGCCTCCCTCTCCTGCGGTTCGTGGTTTTACCGTTCTTATCTTCCTCCTCTTTATCTTCCTTGGGAGGCAGCAGGTCTTCGGCCACCACCTTTACCTTTGCGCGCTCCTTGAGGCCCGCCTGACCCCCCACCATAATGGACTCCCC
>JAUWMS010000416.1 GCA_030613045.1 Candidatus Latescibacterota bacterium
GCCTTGAGGCGACGATGATTCGGCATGGTCAGAGGGGTTCGTGTTCCATCGGGGCTTTCTCGCACCATAGCGATGTGCGTGCCTTCACGGACCATCTGAAAGCCCAGAAATGCAAAGGCCTTGATGACTTTAGCTCGGGGAGCATCTACTGGGAATTTGGGCATCAGACCGCTACTCCTGCTTCAGCTACGAATGCCTCAAGCACAGGTGCTTCAGCATCGAGCACCGCATCGAAGCCGAAGGTCTCAATGTGGAACCGGATGGCGGACTTGACATCCGAGAGCGCCTCTTTATACGTATCGCCTTCTCCGACGACAACCCCCTTTAGACCAAGTGGATATGCAACGTACCCGTCGGGGTGTTTCTCAACGATGATTTTGAATGGTCGCATCGCTTTTCCTCCTTCATAACAAATAGCTTCTGTTTTCCTTAGGAATCTTGGTTAATATAGGGTCTTTATTCCCCTTCTCATTTGCCTCCTCAAGCGCTTCTTCAGGAGTATGGCCCTTACCCAACACCTTTTTTCTATCATAACTCAATGCTACGAAGTAACCCGGATACTTTTTTATGATAGGGGTCATATCTATTGCTTTCATTAGTTTTCGCCTCCTCTTTACCCCGGTCGGCTTTGAGAAACTTAAGTTTCCCTCAATTGTGTGTTATGCTCGTTGCAAGATGAACCTCTATGGCTATTTTGCAGAACCAACCTGATTGATGACAATTTCCGCATCGGGAAACTGTGCAATTAGTTTGAGCTTGCCACCCATTGCGGCTACAATGCTTCGCAAAGTACTGACGTGCATATCGGACTGATTTTCCATTTCCGAAAGGGCTGCATGATTTAGCTTCAGGCTATTATCCAGTTGCTGCTGAGTTACATGGCGATTCCGGCGAATCTCCTGAAGCGCCATGTCCAGAAGCATGCTTTGGGCGTGCTCCTCGACTCTTTCGCGTCTTTCCGGCGACATTTTTTCTAAAAGACTTCCGAAGGGCTTGGCCATTATAATAATCCCTCCTCACGCAATTGTTCTCGCTGAATCTCTGTGAAAATGGGCTTGTTTATTGCTCCTCTATGTCAAGCCAAACAGTTTCCGCAGCTTATCAGCCACTTCATCCTGCATCCGGGGCGATAACGTACCCAATTCGCGCCGAATCAAGGAGGTCGTGACGGTCATCAGACGATGTAACCGGAGCGTAGAAGTCACTCGTAACCCAGTTTCGGCGAAGTCGGCACGCCTTGAATCCAATGTCAAATCCGTTTCCAGTAAATCGGTGGGTATTCGGCTGCTGATAAAGGCCAGGATAACGTGGTGATGCGGACCAACAGGGTCTGTCAAGCAGACCGCCGGTCGTACCTTAGCTGTTGAAAGGTCATCGAATGGAAAAGGCACCAAGACAAATTTACCCCTGGTCATAGAACGGCCTCCCGTCGGCAAGCGTGTAAATGTCCTCTTCAGGCTCCTTCAAGAAATCAAAGGCCGGATTGGCGGCGGCGGCCTGCAGCCACGCCATCTCGTCTATGTCAGCTTCTTCGGGCAACAGGACGATGATACGGACCTGAATTGGGCCGATAACGGGGAGCGGCTTATCCAATACGAGCTGACGCCGGTCGTCAATCGTTCCTATTGTTTCAAAGGCTGTTATCGCAGTTTCCATACTGGTTTCCTCCTTACTTCTTATTCCGAAAAGATACAGGGCCGAAAGTTTATCTAACTCGTGGATATGCAACCTAATTGATATTCCACCGCCGGGGTACTCAGACTTTTTCCGAATATACTCATGCCACCGGCGAAAGTCAAGGGGAAATTACCGAAGAACGCTCACTGAGGAGGTAAGGGGATCTCCGCGGGCGAAAATCATGGGATCAGACGATCTTCTTATCGAAGCTGCTTGCCCATGCTCACCACCTCGTCCGTTGAAAAGCCCAAGCTTTCATAGAATTCAACCACGCTCTTATTGGAGGAGCGAATCTGCACATTGATCTTCGGGCACCCCAGCGCGCTCAATCGAGCTTCCGCTTCCTCCATCATCTGGCGGCCAATGCCTCTGCGCCGGAAGTCCGGAGACACCGCGAGATAATTGATCCAGCCCCGGTGTCCTTCGTACCCGGCCATGGCCGTGGCCACGATTTCATCCCCAAGGATACCGATTAAAAAGAGGTTGGGCTGAGTTTGCAGTTTCAGCGCAATATCCTTGTGCGGGCCATTTTGGGGGACGATCAGATGACATCTGCGCCATAACGCGATCACCTGCTCCTCGTCTGCCGTCTCATAAGGCCGGATCACCAATTCCGGGGTGTTCATAGCCGATTGTCCTTCTGAGAGGGTGTTTGAAAAGCCCTGTATCAAACATCGAAACACACCGAAAAAACCAGAGGTTAGGGATTCTTCAGTGTGTTTCGGTGTTTTTCGGTGTTCAATTTTGTTTGGAAATCTCGATCCGCTTCCTGTCTTTCACGGAGGCGGACACCGTATTCATGCACCTCCGTTCAACACCCACTCCTCATCGAACAGGGCCAGATCAATATCGCTCGCCGGCGGCGGGATTGCGTGATAGTGCGACGTAGCCAACAGGATCCTGCCATCGTTCAACTGCGCCACGTCGAAATTGCTCAGTTGGTTCGTGCCCGCTTCGGTGGCGATGATCCGGGGACCCGACCAACTCCGGCATCCATCCTCGGACAGCGCGCACACCAAGGGATAGCGCGGCCGCTGCGTGGTGGAGGACTGATTGTTCCACGCCAGCAGCACGCGCCCGCTTTGGAGCTTGAGCAGCTTGCAGATGGATTCCGGGGATGGGATATTCGTCTTCGCCGGGGTTGACCAGCTTTTGCCGCCATCGTGGGATCGCGTCTCATACAGATACCCGCTCTTGTTGCGCAAAATGCAATAGAGTTCATCCGGCTTTAGTTCCACAATCGTCGGTTCCATCGCGCCGCGCTCCTCGGGCACGGTCAGAATATGCGTCCGCTCCCAGGTTTCGCCCTCGTCTTCGGACCGGAGAAAGGCCACATCGTAATGCTGGGGATCGCGATGGTCCGGCGGGAGGAAACACATGGACATAAGCAGTTTTCCGCTCTGAAGCTGTGAGAAAGACTCCGGCGCGCCGTAGAACGGCGGCTGGTGATTCGGCACGATCTGCTCATACAGAAGTTCCCTGCCAAAATTCCAGGTGTTCCCCCGGTCGAGCGACGTTCGCACGATGATGCGGTTCGCGCTTCGGGCATAGTTCGCCCATTTCAGCACCCGCTTGGTCACCGGGTCAACCTCCGCCCCCACGTAAAATCCCTCCCGGTTGACCATAATCACCTTATCCGTGCCACGAAGCTGCACCTGAAAGGCGTGGGACACATTCGCGCCGGGCGCGGCCATAAAGACTTCCGGCTCGGACCAGCGTTCCCCGTTGTCCTCGGAGATCGCGTAGAGCATCACGTTGTCGGTGTTGCACTCATGGTCGTCGTACGCGGGCCAGATCCTGATAAGGCG
>JAUWMS010000098.1 GCA_030613045.1 Candidatus Latescibacterota bacterium
ACGATCTCAATCCCCACCACGTCGAAACGAATATCCGCCTCCTCGATCTGTTGCGCGAAGAGATACGCTTGGGCCACCTTGACGATCTGACGTTGCTTCGCCTCGGTCACCCACATCTCAGGAGGCCCGAAAGCCGCTGTCTTTCCCGTCTTCACCTCCACAAAAATCAGCGTGTCCCCATGTTGGGCGATCAAATCCAACTCGCCGCTCGCGTCTCGCCAATTTCGTTCGAGGATCCGATATCCCTTCTCCTCCAGAAATCGGGCCGCAAGCGCTTCCCCCTCTCCACCGACGCGCTTCCGGCGTCCGGACGTCATCTCGACCTGACGCTTCTGATAAATGCTCCGCAACGCGTGAAGCTCCGCCGCCGCCAGATCGTCCTTAACCCGCGCAATAGCCCGTCCCATAGCCAACAGGGCATCCGCCGACTCCGCCTGTTCCAGACCCTCCCGGAAGGTGCGGAAATCCTCCGACCAGTGCGCGCTTAGATCCCCCACGATCCGGAAGGACCTCCGGTGGATGGGGCAAGGCCTACCGCCCTGAGGGCCGCAATGTGATCGGCGGTGCCGTAGCCTTTGTGCCGCGCAAACCCGTATTCAGGATACGTCTTATCGTAGGCCACCATAAGGCGATCCCGCGTCACCTTCGCGATCACCGAAGCCGCCGCAATGGAGAGCGAACGCGCATCGCCATCCACGATGGCCCGTTCGGGAAAGCGGCTGCCCGGAAGATGACTGCCGTCCACCAACACACGATCCGGTTGAAGGGGCAATCCTTCTATGCTCTCGCGCATCGCCCGGAGCGAGGCCCTCAGGATGTTCGTGCGGTCAATCTCCGCGTGATCCACGCTTCCTACGGATACGGCCTCGGCCTGCGAGCGGATCAAATCATAGAGGGTTTCCCGCCGGCCTTTCGAGAGCTTCTTGGAATCGTCCAGACCCGGCAGAAAAACCGTTTGAGGAAGGATCACCGCCGCAGCCAGCACCGGTCCCGCCAGCGGCCCCCGTCCCGCCTCATCCACGCCGGCGATGCGGCGCACCCCCCTCTCCCAAAGCTCCCGCTCGAAATGCAGCAGTCTCGCGATCCGCTGACGCTCCCGTTTCTCCCGCAGAAGTCGCCGCCGTTCCCGTTCAGCCAACGCCCGAACCCCGGCCCGAAGGTCCTGCTCCAAAAGCGGCAGAAGCTCATCGAGCGGAACCTCCTCCCGTTCAATCAGCGAGCGAATCTGGGCGATGGTCAACTTCGAGATAGGCACGGCGTGCGCTCCTCCTTCCCTTCTGCGGAACACCCAGCACAGCAAAGCTTCAAACAAAACCTAAAAGCAATGGGACACGGAGTACACGGATTTTCACGGATCAAACAAAGTAAGTTGGTGTGGAAATCCGAGCAATCCTTATCCTCGTCGCGCAACAATAACCTTGTCAAAAAAATAAAATCGCGGGACTTAGCACCCTTCGTCCGGATTTCTTGAACCGTGCAAACAACGGAGCCTCCTTCCAGGGACACTCCAAATATACACGCCATAGATTTATATGTCAAGCAAAACAAACAAAAGCCGCGGCACTACATTTTTGAGATTTCCAAACAGCGGCCCAGTATTCATGCGGGTTTGTGGGCAATACACCCCCCGCAAGCGCTAAAGAAAAGCCTCAGCGAATGAGCACCATCTTCCTCGTCCTCATCCTTCCTTCCTCCCCAACGCGCAACCGACAGAAATACACCCCCGAAGCCACGTCCTTCCCATTCCGATCCCGCCCATCCCAGCGCAAGGTGTATTGACCGGCTCCCTGCTCCTCGTGGACGAGCGTTCGGACGAGACCCCCGTGGGCATCGTAAATCCTCAAAAGCACATTGCACCGATTCGGAGAGCCGATAGCGGATCGCCGTGGCCTGATTGAAGGGATTGGGCGTGTTCTGGCAAAGCTCAAACGCCTTCGGTGACGAAGTTATGGGAACAAGCTGCTCCTCCACCTCCGTTACAGGAGCCACCCGCTTTGCGGTGAACGTGACGCTCCGCTCCTCGCCCGCCTGAAGCGGCGCATCCTCCTGCTTCCATATATACAGCAATGCGAAGTTATCCGTGACCTCCGCCTTATACGCATTCGTGCTTTCGATCCGCACGTCCTTCACCCGAAACGGCAGCAGCGCGATGGGATGCCGGTTCCCCCACTTGCTCGTGAATCCTGGTTTCCCCTCCTCGTTCATCCGGATCCGCACCGTCACCGTATCCCGCTCCCCACCGGAGGCCACCGTCACGGTCTTGTCGTAAAGCGGCGGCCCAACCGGTTCCACCCGCGCGTCCAATCCGGGATCCCCGTACAGCGCAGCCCCATCCCGGTCCGGAGGATTCGTGCCCGGCGTTTTGTTCTCCATATCGAAAAGCAGCGCCTGATTGTTCAGATAGAAGCCCTCCGGCCAGGTAGTATGGTCCTATACGCCGGAATGCCGCCGAGTTGATAGCTGTCCCTGCCTTCGGGAATTACGTAGCCCGTATAGAGAACCGCCCCGCCGGTGTGGATCCACGCCGGCGGCATGGAATGCTCATTCGTGATCTTCCCGATGTAGCAGTTTCCCAGACCGAAATAGATCTTGGGATTGGTCGAGATGATGTCCACATCCGGGTCCGCGTAAGGATGCCCGTACACTTGACCGAACGCGGACATAAAGAATCCCTCCCGGCCCACGTCGGGGTGATGAAGCTGCCACTTGCGCGTCTGTCCGTGCCCGCTCGTGATCATCATATCGAAGGTATTGGTGTTCAGGTGATCCACCAAAAAGGTCGTCCGGTCGGTCGGGCAGGTAAGCGTATCCATGATCGTGCCGTCGGGCATTTTGACCCACATTTTAGTATATTCGGCTTCGGAGGTGGCGATGCCTTCCTGCACATAAGGAAACCACCCTCGTCCTGAGGACGTCCCGGACAGAATCTTTCGCACCCGGAATGCCTTGGTATTCACAACTCGCAGCGCATCCTCCGCCGTATAACCGGTCACAATGCCCCAGATCGCATCCCCCATCCAGCGCTCTGGTCAGCCGATGCACCTCTCCGACGAACACATCCGTGGCCTCCAAGGGCTGGCTTACAAAAGCCACGTGCGTGGGAGCATACGCGCTCAGTCCGTCCTGCACCTCCCAAACGTCCGCGCTGTACGTGAACACCCGACCGTCGTACTTCGTCCGGAGCGCATCCGCCACCCAAGCCCATTCCGAAATCCCTCGGGTCTCCTCGCTGACCACAATGTCATAAGGACGCCCATAACTTACGCCCGCCCACAACAAACATACCGCGACAGCCAGTGCAACAAGATCACGACGTTTCATACCCCCTCCTGGTAAAAAAAAGTGCGCCATCCAAAGACAACGAACGGCGCACCAATAACCACTCACTAATCACCACTCACTAACGCCTACTCCACTCCCGCAAACACCGTCATAAAGGCCACGCTTCCCGTCTTCGTCCGCCCGTCAAAATACTGAGTCTCCGTCCGGAAGCCTACGTTGCTGGTCAACTTATACCCCATAAAGTCCGACACGTTCGACAACTGAAACGCATAGACCAGCCCCTCGAAATCGTTCGTATCCTCGAGATTGTCGCGGAACAAGGTGCCCTGTACCCCAAGCTCCGTCCACGTCTTCCCGAACATCCCGTATTTGAGCACGAGGAACAAAATCTCCGAAAGCTCCTTTCGGTCGGTTGTTCCGGGGAATCCCTCTTTACGGAGGTACATACTTTTGAACTTGGGCTCCAACAGCAGGTTCTCCCCGAGGCTCATCCGGTAATCCGCCTTGTTGATCAGTCCCAGCAGCCGGGCGGTGTCTTCGTATCCGGCGCGCGCATCCCGCTGATGATAGAAATCGTACTTGAGTTTGTTGATGAAATGGAAGCGCTCGATTCCCGTATAGTTAAAACTAACATACGCGGAATTCATCGTGGTATTCCGCGCCATCAGGGGATCGGAGAATCGCACCAACCCCCCCTTTACATTCGCGAGTTGCTCCCATTGCACCAGATCGTCCGCGATATCGTCCTTCACCACCTTCGCATAGTCAAAGAGACGTAGTTTCCCCAATCCGGCGTAATCCTTCTCCAGCGTCGCCAAGCCGTAAAACGACCGGTTCTTCCGGTCCTTAGAGAGCATCCATTCGTTCATGTGCCCGATCTTCAACGTAAGGCCCCGAAGCACCTCAGCGCCTCCATAGAGGTTGTATCCCCGATGATCCCGTTTATACGGATAGTCGGCATCCTCGTCGTTCTCAAATCGGTCAACCACCGTATTGTTGTTCATATCCAGACCGAACAGATACTCCGGCGGATCCACCGAGTACTTCAGAAACGGCTCGTCGTAATCCGGCCAGAGGTTGTCGTTCTGGTTGAAATCGGATACCCCGTCGTTGTTCTCGTCCAGGCCGGGGAAAATCGCCTTCTGGGTAGTCATTCCATCATCCCAGCCCGCGCGCTGATTCGCGTTGTTACGATTCCAATCCGGATACCGGTCCTGATCGTCGTTGTCATCCACGAACTCGAACCAATACCGCTCCCGGTTATCGTAAAACACATCGCCGTTGTCATCCGTGAGATACATCGTCGTGCTATACTCCTGATCCATATTGAAGGCCTCCCCGTACGCAAACCAGGGATACGCCAATTTGGAAACCGTCATGTAAAACGCACTGGAATACTCCGAGGCCATGGAGTGTTCGATGATCTCCGGATTCGGGTTGGGAAACCGCCGGTACCGGGCATTGATGTCATACTCCGCGCGGAGATCGAAGCCCGCGACGTCCTCCAGCTCGAACGTAATCCCATAGATGGAATTCCCCGTAGGCAGACCGTAATCGAAGCGCACGAACCGCTGGTTGGTGGCGTCCCGCACCTCGCCCCGGGCCTTCTCCACCGGAAGATACACCGACATCCCGTTCAGATCCACCTGCACGTCGGAAGTGATATCTACGTAGTAGTCGTTGGCGAGCACCAATTCAAAACGGATGTTTTCGATCTTACTGATGTCATACCCTTCCGCCAATAAAGGGAACTGCGTAATGTCGTATCGCAACGAGATCTGCTCCGCGCCCCGGGCCTCTAAGTTTCCAAATCGCTCTTCGCCTCCCCGGATAAGCGGAACAATGTCCACCGGCTTTCCATCTATGTAAATCTGCTGGGCGTACAGGATCGCGCCGGACTCGGGCGTCTCAGGAGAGTCGTCGCTGATCCGAATCGTGATCTCCCGCACTTTGCTCGTGTTCTGCCTCGAACTCAAATTCCCCTTCAAAGACGTATCCACGAGATCCCGCATCGCATTGCCTATCATCGCGCCCACGTACGTCACTCCCACGGTGGTGAAATCCCCCAATTGAATCACGCCCCTGAACCCGAACAGATTGGTAAAATCCGTGGTCCTCGCCGGTGCATCTCCCGGGTTGGCCAACGCCGTAGCCGGACCGCTGATGCGGGAGCCTATGATGGTAGCGGCATACTTGTCCGAAAGAAAATCCCACTGGATCCCGCTGAACGTCGGCTTGGAAAAGGTAAGCGGGGTGAACGTGGTCCGGAGTTGTTCTCCGATGCTCATCGCCATGTAGTACTGGCCCTTGGAACTGGAGGAGATCAGGATATTGTCGAACCATTTACTGAAATAGGGGTGCTTATAAATCGAGCTTCCCAGATTCTCCGGCTGGTTCTGCTGCCAATCGTAAATCTTCCATCCTCTCGTGATATAATTGCCGTAAATATCGTAGAAACGATACCCCTCTAAGACGACATCCGTATAGCGTTTATAGAGATCCTTCGCATAGTTGCTGTACTCCCATCCCTTCCAGCCATACATCTCACTCAATTCCTGAGGCACATACCATTTCCGCGCCACCGGATCCAGCGCGTCCATGCGGCTCTGGGGACCCATCGGCTGGAGCGGAGCAAACCCGGTATCCAGCGCCAACACGGAGCTAAAAACCCCGAATAGGATAAACAACCCCATCAGCGTGCCAAAAACCCGCGTTGTCTTCGTCATCCAAGCCCCCCCTTTCCGTTCTATTTCGGATTTCGGATTGTGGATTTCGGATTTCAGACTGAATCCCCGAAATCCGCACCCGCCACTCACCAAACCAGCATCAATAAACTACGCTTACCATCCTGCTGACCGTCTTATTTCCCGCGTCTCCATCCACCTCGATCCGCAAAAGATACAAGCCCGGGGAAACCAAGTCCCCTTCCTCATCGCGGCCATCCCAACTCAGTTCATAATTCCCGCTGGCTCCCCGCCAATCTCCTATCTGCCTCACGGGGATCCCCCCCACGTCGTATAGTTGTGCGGTTACACGCCGCTCACGGTCCACTTTGAACACACTGAAGATCACATCCATCCGATCGTTGACGCCATCCCCGTTGGGCGTGATCACTTCCGGTGCGATGGCGATATTGCCGATCAACTCCTCGTGCGCCGGCAGAGAAGTCAAAAACACCCGTGTGGAACGCCCTTCCACCTCGTCCGTGGCGTTCCCGGGATCCACACGCTGCCATGCCCACGGCGTGGAGGAATGGCCCACAAAGGCCGTAAAGAGCGAGCCGTTGTAGAAAATGGTCGTCTCGAAATCCACCTTGACCGCATCCGAACGAAGCACGCGGGAAAACTCAACGAAAAGCGAATCGCCGCTCGAACGGAACGTCGCGTCCTCCTTCGCCCATGTCGAATCCGAGGCGTTCCGCCGCCAGACGGCTGTTCCCCCGGCACCCGACGGAGATACGAGCAAAGCCCGGTTAAATCCGCTGCATCCCGCGCTCCAGACGGATTTAATATAGAAAGAAAAAGGTTGCGGTGACGCAGGGGGAATCTCCTTCCACGGCCCGATCTCACCGGCCAGTTCGCTTGCCGCAGGCGCCGTATAGTGAAACATCAGCGCATCTAAGGAAGGCGCCACCGCCGGGTCATCGGATTGAAGCTGTACCTCACACAAGAGATACTGTCTCGGACTGGGGGAGGCGAACGGCGCGCCCGAAACCGTGTACGGGGCGCTCCAGTCGCTCCAGAGACTATCTACAGGCGCAAGTTCCGCCTCGATGCGTCCTTTCAGGAAACTCGGCAGCCTTCCATAAACCACCTCATCCACTTCAGTCCCATCCTTTTTGAACCAGTGTTTGATCTCCTCCGTACGATCGCCCGTCCGCGTCCGAAGTTGCAGCTTTGTTCCGGGAGGAAAATCGCCGTCCCAGGACACGGACGTGATGTTCTTCCGCGCGCCCATGTCGAGGATGTTGGACGTCATCATCACTCCGGGAACCGCTCCTTCGCCGTACGCTAAAAACTCGAAAATCTTTCCGCCCGTGTTCGATCTGGAGCGGTACGTACCTGAGCCATAGAAATGATGATAGAAAATATACCGCACCCGGCGCGGCTCACACGTCAACTCGAACCCCAACTTGGGAGGCACGTCCGTATTTCGGACATCCGCCAAAAACTCCCAGACCACGTCGCGTCCGTCCGGCTGCCAGCAGGCCACGTTTCCTTTCTCCGAAGAGGGCGTCCCGTCCGAGGTGTACATCTTAAACCCATTGACGTCGGTAGCGGAGCCTCCCACGCGCTCATTCGATATTTGCAGAAGCTCAAACGTGTCCAACCAGAAAACGCGCCCCAGGTCGAGCCGGAACCACGCCCCGGCGTTGCTTGTGTTCGACCCTTTATTCCAATCCGTGCCGTAAAGCGGGGAGATCCAGAAATCGAACAGATTCCCGTCGAAAAGACGCGTGGCCGAAGCCTGCTTGCTCCCGCTCACAATAGAGCCTCCGC
>JAUWMS010000300.1 GCA_030613045.1 Candidatus Latescibacterota bacterium
AGATGGGCAGCGGCGCGGTGAAGGTCACGCCCGCACACGATCCGAACGATTACGAAGTGGGACAGCGGCACGATCTGCCGGAAATTCAGGTGATTGGCTTCGACGGAAAGATGACGGAAGAAGCGGGCGATTTCGCGGGCATGGACGCCTTGACCTGCCGCAAAGCCGTGGTGGACGCGCTGAAGAAACTGGGTTTGTTGGAGCGGGTCGAGACCTACACGCACGCAGTGCCCCATCACGACAAATGCGGCACCCCGGTGGAGCCGCTTCCGATGGAGCAATGGTTCGTGCGGATGGAGGAGTTGGCGGCTCGGGCGCTGCCGGTTTTGGAGCGGGGAGAGATCGCCTACGTTCCGGATCGCTTCCGGGAATACTCCATCGAATGGCTTCAGAACATTCGGGATTGGTGCATTTCGCGGCAAATCTGGTGGGGACACCGGATTCCGGTATGGACGTGCAAAGCGTGTGGAGAACTCATCGTCCGGGTGGAACCGCCGACGGATTGCCCCAAATGCGGCGGCTTGGAACTGGAACAGGATCCGGACGTGCTGGATACGTGGTTCAGCTCCGCGCTCTGGCCCTTTGCTTCCTTGGGATGGCCGGAGAAGACGCCGGAGTTGTCGTACTTCTACCCCACGGATCTGATGATCACGGGCCGCGACATCCTCTACCTGTGGGTGGTTCGGATGATTATGACCAGCCTGGAATTCGTCGGCAAAATACCGTTTCGGACAGTCTTCATCCACGCCACGATCCAGACCAAAGACGGCCAACGGATGAGCAAAACTCTGGGCACCGGCATAGACCCCCTCGAACTGATCGAACGGTACGGCACGGATGCGACCCGGTTCAGCCTGCTGATGCAATGCGGCAGTTCCCAGGACATCCGCTTCGACGCGGACGTGGTGGACAACCGCGTACGGAACGCGCCGGCCGCGGAGACGTGCCGAAACTTCTGCAACAAGATCTGGAACGCCGCACGCATGGTGATGATGTATGTGCCGGAAGGAGCGGAAAAACTTTCCCCATCAGGTGGAAGCCAGGCCACGAATCTGGTAGATCGCTGGATACTAAGCCGCCTCGAACGGACGATTTCCGCGGTAAACAAGGCGCTGGAAAGCGTTCGGTTCAGCGACGCGACAAGAGCGCTCTATGACTTTTTCTGGCACGATTATTGCGATTGGTATTTGGAGGCGGTCAAGCCGGGGCTGTCCGGGGATGGAGAGGAAGCGAGACGGGCGCGGGGAACGATGGAATGCGTGCTGGATCAGACGATGCGGCTCCTGCATCCCTTTATGCCGTTTATCACCGAGGAAGTGTGGCAAAAGCTCGGGGTGAATAAGGACGCGGAGAGTCTCATGATCGCCGCATGGCCCGAGGCAAAGGGACGGTGGATAGATGAGGAGGCGGAGCGGGAGATGGCGGTGGTGCAGGGACTGGTCGGGGCGGTACGGATTATCCGGTCCGAGATGCGGGTGCCGCCGAGGAAGCGCGTGCACATCCTGATCCGTTCCGAGTCGGAAAAACTTCTGCGGATGATTGAAAAAAATCGGGATCACATCGTCCATCTATCCAAAGCGGAGAAGCTAACCGTCGGAAAGGATCTGGAAAAACCGGGCGCCTCCGCCAGCGCCGTAGTCGGGGAGGCGGAAATTTTTGTTCCGCTGGAGGGAATCATTGACGTGGAAGTGGAACGGGCGCGCCTAAAAAAAGAAACGCTTCGGATTCGCAAGGCCCTGACGGGATTGGAGAAGAAACTGGCCGACAGTCGTTTTCTGGACAATGCGCCGACGGAGGTGGTCCAGCGGGAGCGGGCTAAGAGAACGGACTATCTAACAAGCCTGGAAAAATTGGACCAGAGCTTGGAGATGCTGTAGGTTTTTTCCGGACGGGCTCGGCAGAAATCAATGCGGAAAACACGCTGTAAAGAACAGGTCTTCCTCCCGACTATCTCCGCCGCTTTTGCCTGTTCAGCCACTTGCAAAAGAGGGGACGCAACTCCGCTCGCAACGACAAAACGACTTTATTATTGTCATTGCGAGGCACGAAGCGCCGGGCGCCATCTCATCTGAGGAACGTTTTGCAAGTGGCTCTGTTGCCTTTCTTATGGGAGGTGCACTGCTTATGACTACAATAGCCATCCAGGATCGATACATGAAAGTGCTGAGCAGGTTCGGAGATGAGCAACAGGTCGCTCAAAACGCCATTCAGGAATATATAGGGAGAAAGGCAAGGGAGCAGGTGGCCCGTATCGTTCTGGAACAAGCGGAACTGGAAGCCCGGTATGGGATGAATCTTATAACTTTCCGACAGCGCATAGCTACCGATGAGGAGTATCTAAACTGGCTGAATCGTAAGCAGCCGCTCTGGGAAGAAGATTTGGCGCATTGGAGTTATGCTTCTGAGGAGATGAAGGAATGGAGGCAGACCGAACAAGCGCTATCGGAAAACTGATCGAAAGAGCAGAGATTGCTTTGGGCGATCTCCGTATCCTTGTTCGCGAACACTCCCCGATCCGGGCCAGGGTAAAATTGCGGGGGCAATGGCATCAGTATCAGATCGCCGTTTCTGAAGTACTGCTCCATGAAGGACGGCTTTATTCCTACTACGTACTCGAACGCGGAGAAATCGTGGTTGGTTTTGATAATACCCCGGATAACAAGTTGCTTCGCCAAATCTACGGGGCAAACTTCAGCAAGCACCAACGTGAGCGAATTCCGCACAAACACGGATTCCGGAAACAGACGTGTGAGCGCACGGATGAGATGCGCTTCGAGGATTTTCTGGACTGGTTGGACCAAAATCTATGCGACCAATAAGCTGTTTTTTGAGGAACTGACAGGACGGGGGGCAAAACGAAAAAAACGATCCGCGCCTCCCTGCTCTATCCGCTGTTTTAAGTAGGTGGACAAAATTAAATTCATAAAATTCCATGTGGGTTCTCTAAGGAATCCAGGAACCCAGGAGAGGTCTGTAGTGCATGTCGGAGGGATTATTTTTCTCTTGGTTTCCTGGTTTCCTGGTTTCCTGGTTTCCTAATTGTATAAATAATTTTGTCTGGGAACTTAATGGTGGATGCCGACAAATCCTCGATTCAGTCAAATAACCCGAATCAGATAGATCATAGATCGAACCGAACGATGCCCCAACCTTCAACCGGTTCCGTGCGTCAAAGGGACAAAGGAGGCAAAAAACATGAAAGCCCAAAAGGTGATCTCCGTGGTGCTGATGGTCTCCTTCCTGATGAATCTATGCGGCGTCCCCCTCGTCTTGGGGGAAGAGAAAAAAAAGCTGACCATTGCCGTGGTGGACTTCGCCAACACGAAAAAGGACCCCGAGTTGGACTATTTGATTAAGGGGATCCCGGAGTCCCTCATCACGTATCTCGGGAAGCGTGGAGAGGTGCGCATCGTGGAGCGGAGTCGTATGGAGGCCGCACTCGAGGAGATGAAGCTCGGTATGAGCGGCATTGTGGACGAACAAACCGCCGTCGAAGTCGGAAAAGCCGTGGGCGCCACGGCCGTGATGGTGGGGAGCTTTCTTCAGATCGGGGATCGGATCCGAATCAATACCCGGCTGATTGACGTGGGCACGAGCAAGATCATGGCCGCGGAGCAGACCCTGGGCCGGGTGGATGAGATATTTGAGTTGATGGATCAGACGGCGGAAGGGATGTGGGCGAAGCTCGTGGATCACCCGGTGGACATTCAGCCCGTCGCGATAGCAACGCAAAGGCCACAGGTCAGAAAAAAGACCGGGACTCCGCTCTATAAGCGATGGTGGTTCTGGGGTATTTTGGCGGGCGCCGCCGGAGGAGCGGCTTATCTCGCCTCAAGCCAGGGAGAAGAGGAAGAAAAGGGCACGTTGATGATCACCGTCCAGCTTCCTTAATATCCACAGATAGCGTGGCTTCATTGAACCTTTTCTATCCACTGAGACACAAAGCGATAGGTCTTGTTCGTGACTTTGTGGCAAGCAGTCAGCAAGGAGGTATTTCCCATGAAGACTCGTAGTGGTTTGTCTCTCTTTTTCGCCTTGACCGTAGTGGCGCTTGCGGGCCTCTCCTGCAGTGATCGCTCTCCTGTCTCTCCTGGGTCCATTGAAGGGAACGGGCTTCTTACGTTGGATCTTCGGCTATCAAAGGTATCGGAGCAGGCTATTGACAGAGTTATGGTCGTGGCCGAACATCCTTCGATGGAGCCTGTGAAAGGGGAACTCACGGTCTCCGGAAAAACAGCAACGGGTTCTCTGAAGGTGTCTCCCGGGAAATGGCGCGTTGTCGTGGACGCTTTTTCCGGCAGCACCCTCTGCTATCATGGCGAGATCGGACCGGTGGACGTCGTCGCCGGGAAATCCACCAACACACCACCCATGAAGCTTCATGCTACGAGAGACCTGGTGGCGGACCGGATATTCATCGCGGATACGGGTTGGAATGAGTTGGATCGGGTGGAGGAATGACAGCAAGTGCTCCTCGTGTTGGTCTATAAAAACCCCGGATCGGCGGAAGGCGCCGGATGGCGGGAGCAAGCTTTTTTAGATGGAGCGGAGCGCGGTCACACAAATGACATGGCTGTGGGTGCGGGACAGACGAAGCGGAGCGGACAAAATTGGACCGCCGTGGCGGGCACGCACACGGTGGAATTCCGATTGGACAC
>JAUWMS010000226.1 GCA_030613045.1 Candidatus Latescibacterota bacterium
TATGGCGATCAACGCGATGGGATGTGAGGCGATTTCGCTCACCGGATCGCAGTGCGGGATTATCACGGATACAGCGCACCGGAAGGCGCGGATTATGGAGATCAAGGGGGATCGGATCGTCTCGGCGCTGGAGGAGGGAAAAGTGGTGATCGTGGCGGGCTTCCAGGGAGTCAGCTTGGATCGCGAGGTGACCCCGCTGGGCCGGGGCGGATCGGATCGAACGGCGGTGGCGCTGGCCTATCGTTTGAACGCGGAGTTGTGTGAGATTTATACGGACGTGGACGGGGTCTTCACCGCGGAGCCCCGTCTCGTTCCCAATGCGCGAAAACTGGATACGATCTCCAGCGACGAGATGCTGGAACTGGCGAGTTCCGGAGCCAAGGTGATGGAGGCGAAATCCGTGGAGTTCGCCAATAAATACAACGTGACGATTCACGTGCGTTCGAGTTTCAACGAACAGCCTGGGACGATCATCAAACGGGAGGACGCGATGTTGGAACAGGTTCTTGTGCGGGGTATCGCGCACGAATTGAATGAGGCCAAGGTGACGTTTCGCGGGGTGCCGGATCGGCCGGGGGTGGTTGCGGACATTTTCTCCCGGTTGTCGGATGCAAATGTGAACGTGGATATGATCGTCCAGAACGTGAGCGAAAGCGGAATAACGGATGTGTCCTTCACGGTGCGGAAAACGGATATGCGGATCGCGTTGGGGATTTGTGAAGGAATCAAAGATAAATTTCGGGCCAAGGACGTGAGCGCGGACGAGGAGATCGCGAAAGTATCGGTGATCGGCGTGGGGATGCGAAGCCACTCCGGCGTGGCCGCGAAGATGTTTCAGACGCTGGCGGATGAAAAGATCAATATCGAGATGATCAGCACCTCGGAAATCCGGATTTCGTGTGTGATCCAGGCCGCGGAGGTGGAGCGGGCCGTGCGCGCGCTGCACGCGGCGTTCGAGTTGGAGAAGGCGGCTGGTTAACGGGGATCGGCGATTGGAGGTAAACTATGCTTCAAACCATTGAAGCCGTGATGGATAGGAAAGGCCATGTGCGCTTGATAGAGCCTATCCATCTACCGGAAACGCGGCGGGTACTCGTGACAATATTGGAAACTGAACCTGTAGCCAGGATTTCAGAAACCGCACTGCTGAGTGAATCGGCACTTGCTGAGGACTGGACCCGGACCGAGGAGGATGTCGCATGGTCACACTTCATCTCGTTCCCACGCTCCCGCGTGGGAACGCCTATTTGACGCTCTGCGTCACAAATATACAGAACACACTTGAATTCTTGGAGATTGAAAAAAGTAGAGACTTCCAAAGTCTTCGAGACCTTGGAAGTCTGGGACGTAGACTCGATGCGTTACGTCAGTAAATAAAAGCGCAAGGGGGCTGTGCGGAAGTCAGAGGATAAACGATGAAAACGACGCATTACTTCGTGAGCAGTGTCATGACCCGCCGTCCTTATCTCAAAGTGGAATGGATCGAATATGTGCTCAGCAATTCCATCCGCACAGAGGTGCAAGCCAATGGGCGCATTCGCCGTTGGGCATTCATTTCAGAACTTGGCAAGTACCTTCGGGTGGTCACCGAACCGGACGGGGAAACAGTGCATAATACCTTTCCAGGCCGACGCTTTAAGCCTTGAAACGCAAGAGACAAGCCTATGTTTTTTCAATATCATCCAGATACGGATATGCTTTACCTCAAACTTGTCCCCAAGGTGAGCACGGAGTCCGAAGAAGTCGCGCCCGGCGTGGTGCTGGATTTTGACGAACGCAACCAGGTCATCGGCATTGAGATCGAGGACGCCAGCACGTTTATTGATCTGTCGCGACTGGAAGTGTCGGCCCTGCCTATCGTGAATTTGATGCTCAGCAAAGAGATGGCGTGACCCGGGAAAAACGGAAACCAACCCCCATGAAAGACCGCTTCGGAAGAACGATCTCCTATCTCCGCATTTCGGTGACGGACCGGTGCAATCTGCGATGTGTGTATTGTATGCCCGTACAAGGCATTTCGCTGCTCCGACATGAGGATGTGCTCCGATATGAGGAGATCGTGCGGGTGGCTCGGATTGCCGAGGATCTGGGATTCAGTAAATTTCGCCTGACCGGCGGGGAGCCGTTGGTCCGAAAAGGGATCGTCTCATTGGTGGAGACGCTTGCTCGGCCCTGCTCACCAGGGAACAACACGGAAAACCACGGAACATCTCCGCAAAATTCCGTGCCTTTCCGTGGCAAAAGCCGTTCTCTGGCGATGACGACAAATGGCGTGTTGCTTTCCCAGTACGCGCGTCCGTTGAGGGCGGCCGGTCTGGATCGGATCAACGTGAGCCTGGATACGCTGGATCGGGCGAAATACCAGAGGATTACCGGATTCGATGAATTCGACCGGGTGATGGCGGGCATTCGAGAGGCACGGGCTGTGGGATTTGAGCCGCTGAAGATCAACGTAGTGGCGATGCGCGGGATCAACGACGACGAGGTCGGCGATTTTGTTCGGCTGGCTCAGGAGGGCTTTGAGGTACGCTTCATCGAGTTGATGCCCTTTCGGGTTCGCGCGGAAAGATGGTCCGACCGCTTTATCTCCGGTGCGGAGATTCGGGAGAAGATCGCCCAAACATTTCATATTCGGCGGACGGACGAAGGGCCGACAGCCGGTCCCGCCAAGATGTACCGTGCGGAGGATTGGCCGGGGCGCATTGGCTTCATCGAGCCCATATCTTCTTCCTTTTGCTCGGCGTGCAACCGGCTTCGGCTGACGTCCGACGGTTTTCTGAAGCCCTGTCTTCTGTCGGACGTGGAGGTGGATCTGAAAACGCCGCTCCGAACCGGCGTCCCGGATGAGGAGATCGCCGAACTGTTTGAGCGCGCGGTGTTTGAAAAACCTCGGGGACATCGTCTGAAGGAGCACCGGCTCCCCGTTCGGACGATGGCGCAGGTGGGAGGCTAACGTCAATGAGGAATGAGCAATGAGCAATAAGGGACATCCGATTGCGGATTGCGGATTGCGGATTGCGGATTGCGGAGGGGGAAATCCGAAATCCGGGGGGGTGGCCCTTTCGCACTTGGATCAGGATGGAAGCGCGCGGATGGTGGACGTGACGCAAAAGGCGGAGACGAAGCGGCGGGCCAAGGCACGGGGGAGGATTACCTTCAGCAGCGAGGAAAGCTGGGAGGGGCTCAAGCAGGGCCAGACGAAGAAGGGGGACATTCTGACCGTGGCGAAGATCGGAGGGATCGGGGCCGCCAAACGCACGGGCACGCTGATTCCACTGTGCCATCCGTTGAGTCTCACGGGGATAGATATTTCATTTTCGTTGGACGATCCAAGCAGGACGGTGCTCATCGAGTCCGAGGCGCATTGCACGGGCAGGACCGGCGTCGAGATGGAGGCCCTGACCGCGGTGGCCGTGGCCGCGCTGACGATCTATGATATGTGCAAAGCGGTGGACAAGGGCATGGTGATCTCGGACATCCGGCTGATCGAGAAGGCCGGTGGGCGGAGTGGGAGGTGGGGTGGTAATGGATCGAGTTTCCCATCCTCTCCCTCCCCACCGTGACATGAACGTCACGGTTCGGGACCAGGTTTCAGCCTCACTTACCCAACCGTGCGATTCAGCGCACGGTTGGAAGAACCGGGGGACGGCCTTTGAGCTTTGGAATTTGACATTCATTTAGGGAAAAGTATTCTATTTTCCCCTGTCATTTCGGCTTTGGAATTTGACATTTTTAAGGAGGTCTCGTGTATCCTATTGTAAAAAAAGAACGGCTTGCTCCGGAGGTGCTCCTGTTGGAGGTGGAAGCGCCTCAGATCGCACGAAAGGCGAAGGCGGGACAGTTTATGATTCTGCGCGTGGACGATCCCGGAGAGCGTATTCCGCTGACATTGGCGGATTGGGATGCGGAGCGCGGAACGATCACGCTGATCTTTCAGGAGGTGGGGGTGAGTACGACGAAATTGGGGATGCTGAACGAGGGAGAAGCGATCCTGGATTGTGTGGGTCCCCTGGGGCACGCCAGCGAGATCGGGGAGTATGGAACCGTGGTGTGCATCGGAGGCGGCGTCGGCATCGCTCCGATCTATCCGATTGCCCGGGCACAGCGGGAGGCCGGGAATCGGGTGGTTTCTATTATGGGAGCCCGTACCAAGAATCTGCTGTTCTGGGAGGACAAACTCCGCACTGTCAGCGACGAAGTGCTCGTGACCACGGACGACGGATCCTATCAGCGCAAGGGATTTGTGACAGATGTGTTGAAGCTGCTCCTGGACGAAGGGGAGCACGTGGACATCGCCTATGCCATCGGGCCGGTGGTGATGATGCGGGCGGTGAGCCACCTGACGATGGAGTATGGAATCCACACCGTGGTCAGCCTGAATCCCATCATGATGGACGGCACCGGAATGTGCGGCGCGTGCCGGGTAACCGTGGACGGCGAGACTAAATTCGCCTGTGTGGATGGCCCGGAGTTCGACGGGCATAAGGTGGACTTTGTGGGATTGATGAAGCGCCAGCAGATGTATCTTGGGCAGGAGAAGGAGGCGATGGAGCGGATGACTGGATTGCGGATTGGGGATTGCAGATTGCGGAATACGAAATGAAACCTCACCGCAAAGCCGCGGCAGCGCGCAAAGAACTTCAAAGAGAAGGATAAAAGATAATGGATAAAGGTGGGGAGGGGATTTTTTCCTTTTTCCTTGCCTTTTCTGGGTTTTGCCTTTCTTTGCGTTCTTTGCGGCTTTGCGTGAGAATAATGAAAATCCGAAATCCGAAATCGAAGGAGAAGATCATTGGCTAAGCGAATCGGGGAAATCCCCAGACAGAAAATGCCGGAGCAGTCGCCTGAGAATCGAATCGGAAATTTCGACGAAGTCCCTCTGGGATTTACGGTGGCTTTGGCTCAGCGGGAGGCGTCTCGCTGTCTTCAGTGCAAAAAACCGGCGTGCATGCGGGGCTGTCCGGTGGAAATTGATATTCCGGCGTTTATCCGGCTGATCGCGGAGGGCGATTTTGTCGGGAGCGCCCAAAAGTTGAAGGAGACGAACAATCTTCCGGCGGTCTGCGGCCGGGTGTGTCCGCAGGAGGCGCAGTGCGAAAAACTCTGTATCGTGGGAAAACGCTTCGAGCCAGTGGCCATCGGACGGTTGGAGCGGTTCGCGGCGGATTACGAGCGCGAGCAGGGGACGGTGACGCTTCCCCGGATCGCCGCGGATCCGGGCCAGCGCGTGGCCGTGGGCGTGGCGGGGCCTTGGGGGTGGACGCTGGCGGCGGACTTGGCGAAAATGGGACATCGGGCCACGATCTTCGAGGGGCTGCATACCCCGGGCGGGGTGTTGGTGGACGGCATTCCGGAGTTTCGGCTGCCCAAGGCGATTGTCCGGGCGGAAGTGGATTTCGTCCGGCGTTTGGGCGTGACAATCGAGCCGAACCAGGTCGTCGGCAAGACGACTACGGTGGATGAAATCTTAGAGACGTTCGATGCGGTGTACATCGCCACCGGAGCGGGCGCGCCGGTTTTCAT
>JAUWMS010000204.1 GCA_030613045.1 Candidatus Latescibacterota bacterium
GTCATCAACACGCTGGAGGGATAGAACGCCCGACGGCCCGGCACGTAGCATCCCACCACGTCCATGGGACGGGTAATCCGACCGGCCAGCACCCCGGGAAGCACCTCCATAGACCACATATCCCGCTCCAGCTCCGCCCTGTGGAACCGCTCAATGTTCTCCGCCGCAAAACGCAACTGGTCCCCCACCGCCTTATCCACGACCTCGTACGCCTGCTCGATCTCCTCCGGCTGAACCACGATGTCCGATGCCGTGATGTCCGGCTTGAATTTTCCGTAGTGCTCGACACTCACCGCATCGCCCCGCGCCCGAATGTCCATCACGATGGCCCGCATATCCTCGTAGATCGCGGATACATCCTCCATAGACCGCTTCATAATCGCCTGCCTGCGATCCGGCGACAGGTCCGAAATGTGTTCCGGTGTAAGTAGGGTCATACCTGACTCCCGATTGAAAAGGTCATGAAAGCTTGAAAATCAGACTCGAATGGGTCGGATGCTGGAATTTTGATAGTGGACGTTTTCTTTACAACCCCAATCCCAACACCCGGTTCGCATTCCGCCAGGTGATCTTCTCGAACGCCTCCTGAGAGATTTTCCCCGTGTCCACCGCGTCCCGCAAAAATCCCACCAGCGGCGTCTTATTATGCGGAGCACAGATGTCCGTCCCGAAAAGCAACTGATCTTGGAAAGTCTCAAGGAACTCGTATCCGAACTCCGGATCGCGGCTGACCGCATTGAACCCGCTGCCGGCGGACAGATCTCCGTACAGATTGGGATAACGCCCCAGCAACTCCGGCACCCGCCCGCCTTCCAACACCTCCCCCTTGGGATACCGATTCCACTCCTCAACCGCCACCGGTCCGATCTCCGCCCAGAACGGCTGCGAATGCCCGAAGAACAGCAGCTTGGGGAACTTCTTCAGCGCGCCCTCGAGACGCGGCAGCCCCGGATCGTCCACCAGCCCATAGCAGTCCCCCACCTGCGGCCCCACGTGAAAATCCACCGGCATTTCAAACGCCTCGCACTGCCGGAACAGATTCTCCACCCGGGGATCGTCGAACGGCAAATTCGCGCAGATCTCCCCCACGCCTTTGCATCCCGCGTCCTTGTAATAGGTCAGCTCCCTGGAAAAATCGCGGGTCGGGCTATTATTCTCCAACCGGGGATCTAAATTACAGAACGGAATAAACCGCTCCGAATACTGCTCGCAGACCAATAAAATTTCCTCGATGGACTGCACCACGTGCCCGCCTTCCGGATTCACCGAAGGCAGCACCACCGCCTTGTCAATGCCTGCCTTATCCATCATAGCCAACAATTCTTCCGGCGTCGTAAAGGTCGAGCCATCCGCCGTCAGCACACTCCGGCGCGGCGTCAAATGAACGTGGATGTCAATCAACATGATGGATGTCCTCCTCGTAAGATTTGTGTCTTCCCTTTCCCTTCGGATTTAGCTTTCCTCAACTTCCCGACGAAGCTGCCCCGCAGAGACGCAGCGTTTGGTGATTGATGATTGGTGATTGGTGATTAGGCCTACCGCGAATGACGCGAATATGCGCGTCCGTATCCGCTTCACGTTTCACGTTTCACGTTTTACGCCTCACGTTTTACTCAGCCAACGCCATATTAACAGCCGCCTCTGCGTGAAGTCGCGTCGTATCGAACAGAGGCACACTCACGTCAGCGGGCCGGATGAGCAAGGGGATCTCCGTGCATCCGAGCACGATCCCCTCCGCACCCCGCTCCACCAGCCTGCCGATGATCTCAACGTAAGCACGCCGGGAAACCGCCTCGATCCGGTCCCTGCATAGCTCCTCGTAGATGATCCGATGGACCACCTCCCGGTCCTTCTCTGCGGGTATAAGCACCTCCACGCCGAATCGCTCCTCAAGCCTTCCCCGGTAGAATGCCTCCTCCATAGTGAAGCGCGTCCCCAACAGCCCCACAGTGCTGAGACCGCTCTGCCGGATGGCCGCACCCGTCACGTCGGCGATGTGGAGAAGGGGCAACCCGCTGCCCGCTACGATCTCGTCGGCCACCTTATGCATCGTATTCGTACACAGCACAAGAAAATCGGCCCCTGCCCGCTTCAGCGATCTGCCCGCCTCTGTGAGCAATTCAGCCACCTCGTTCCATTGTCCCTTATGCTGAGCCTGCGCCACCTCAGCAAAATCCACACTGTAAAGGACCACGCGGCCCGAATGAAGACCGCCCAACCGCTCAGCAATCCACTGATTGATGAGCCGGTAATACTCCGCGGACGAGCTCCAGCTCATCCCCCCGATAAGCCCGATCAACCGCTGAGTAGAAGCCATTTCAATCTCCTATTCCGAGGGTTGCCCTATTCACCTTCTCGATCTGGTCCGCCACCTTCTCCCTGACCGCATAGATTCTATCAGGATCCTCCTCATAATCCGACGTACTCCGCACCAGCGTATCCACTCCCCCAAGCACCTCCTCGGACTCCTCAATCAGATCTTCCAGCCCCTTCCCTTCCTTGCTCGCCTTCGCTTTGAGCTTTTCTATCCGATCCTTCAGCAGCCAAAGATACTCGTAATCCTCCATCCCATCCCGAACGATGGCAAGCCGGATCGAAGGAATCGGCCCATCGGGACCCGGATAGATCAGTTGGCCGCCTCCATTGCCCGGCGTCTTCGCAAGAAATTGGGTCTTCCAGGGGACGTTCGGCCACCTTTTCTCCGGATCCGGGTGGAAGTTCTCCGTCCCGGCATAGTTCCACGCACTTACATTCCAATACGCAAACCCGTCCAGCCCGTATTTCCAGCTCATCCAGAAGATGATCCGGTGAGCGACCGCCGGAAAATCCACGAACAGCGTGGGATACGGATAGTTGGGAGAATTGGACACGTACCACCAGACCTCCTCTCCCACCTCCTTCCGCGCACGATACAACGCCTCATCCCGTTCGTACTCGCCCAGATGAGGACACCAAATATCTATCCCCCCAAGATCCCTCGGCGTCGCGTGCCCACAGGCAAGGGCCGTCCTCAGCGAAGGGGAAACCTCCTTCACCCATTCGGACGTCCGCTCACAGTGATCGAAATCCTTCCTGGCCCTCGGCTCGTCCCAGATGTAGCAATACGCATGATCCAACCATCCTCGCTCCCGCAGATACTCCACGTAACTCTCCAACAATTCCCGCACTCGCCGCTCAAACTCCGCAGACGTAAAAAGTTCCTCCCCAAGATATTCGAATTCCCTGAGAAGCGGCGTCAACACAAAGTTCAGCGCGGGATCGGGCCAGAAAGAAGGCGCAAAAATGTTGAACGTGAAGCCCTTCCTGACCAGAAATTCCAGGACCTTCTCCACGCCGCTGAAATCGTACTTCCACTTCTCCCCACTTTTATCTATCCTCAACAGATGATCGTCGCGACAGGTCACGTACCCATAGAAGAGACTGTTCACGCCATACCTCGCCAAAAGGTCAAGATGCTTTTTGACGATCTCCTGCGTGTCGAACTGCTCCGGGGGATAATACCGGTGAAACGCGCTCATACCGTCCAAAGTGCCGAAACCGAACACCATCTCCAGATGAGACCGATCGGGCAGCGCAAAATCCCGCACCTTCAACGCCACCTCGATCTCCTTCGGAGCGGCATTGGACGGCCTCACTTCAATCTTTCCCCGATACGTCCCGGCCCGAACTCCCGGCGGAACGCGCACCGTGACCCATACCGGCTGCACCTCATCCTTGTTCACGTCGAACGGCTCCATCGGAAGCAGGGGATCGGGCCACCATCCCACGTGCTCCACAGGATACCCTAACTTCTCCGTCTCCACGTATCCCACCCGGAACACCTCGATCTCCTCCTTATGGATCACCGAACCCGTCCCTTCGTGCACGAGGTCCGAGACCTCCACGTGCACCGTCTTCAAATCTCCGTCGTCCGAGGGACAGAGGATCAACTGAAAGCTCTCGTACTCGTTCCTCGCCGCAGAGAGAGAAACCCTCCCATCGGCTCTCTCACCCGGATCAAAGCACCCTTTCTCCCGGAATACCTTTCTTAGAGCAGACTCCGTCCCGACGATCCAATCCGATGCTTCCCGTTTGCCCGCCATATCTGAGGTCTCCATGTTATCTCGTTCCCACGCAGGAGCATGGGAACGAGAGGGAAACAGCCAAAACCCGCCTTTCTCACCCTTTGCCTTTACCTGCCTTTTCTCCGCGGCCTTTGCGGCTTTGCGGTGCAACATAGAAATTTACCACAAATCATCGGCAGGATGCGTCCATGGAACTTTCGGAAAAAGCGTGTCCAGAAGAGATTTCAACTCCGGCGTCAGACCCGGTCGAACGCTGAGAAGCCCCTCCAGATAAGCCTCCCAGAAACCGGGCACTCCGGAGAGCACCTTCGCCAAAACCTCCTGAGACATAAGCACCTCCATATCCGGTTTCCCCTTTTCCTCCACACGCACCGCTTCATCCTCTATCCTGAGAAAACCCTCCTGAAGCGGCGTTTTGATCCGCATCGTCCCCTTCCAGCAAGCGCTCCCCTTCAGTCTCCGCCCGAAAAGAGGAACCAGCGTCTCCAGGAGCTTGGGCAGATCGAGAATGGAAAGCATAAACACCCGTTTCTCCGTGAATCTATACCCGTTTACGGCGAGAAAATGCGCCGAAAACGCATCCTCAGGCGACAACCAGCAATGCGCCTCCTCGATCCCTTGAGAAAACAGGTGGTTCTCCATACGAAAAAGGAGCGTCCGGGCAATGGCCGTCCTCTTCCCGGAAGGCCGGACGTACCACTCCGTCACCAAACCCACCCATTGCCGGAAAATTCCCGACCAGCCCTGAATGCCCTCCTCGTCCTCCGCAATGAAGATAAATCCCGGATCCTTTTCCCGGATCTCCTTCCTCAAAGCCTCCCAGCGCGCGGACGTCTTTCTTCTCCAGCCAAAGAAGGGAGCGTATAAATCCTCAAAAAGTTCCATCAAAACCTGCTCATCACCCTCCCGGTACGGTCTGATTTCGACTCCCTCCACTTCGGGAATAGCCCTTTCCTCAAGTTTTTTCTCAAACCGTCCGGGCCGGAACAGCGTGGTATATCCGGACTTCGCGTAAAGCCTTTGAGCCACATTTCCAAAATTGGTGGAAACCCCCGAACAGCAGTACCCCTGCTCCAGCGCCAGTTTTTTTGCCTCCGCCATCATCCCCGAGGCAATGCCCTTTCCCCGGAACGCCTCCTCTGTTCCCACGCCGCCAATCCCTGCAAGAGGCACATATACGCCTTCTCCCCAGTGAAAATCAATATTCGGAACCGAGATCTGCCCGATCTGCTTCCCGCCACGAAGGGCATATACAGTGGAATCCTCCACTTCATACACTATACCCATCTTCATACTCCCTTGTTAGAACTGTTCTTACGACAGCTATTTCACAACAATACGCCAAGATCAGACTTCCGAAGTCTGTCAGACTTCGGAAGTCTCACGCGCATAACGCTCAAGCTGTTTTCGAAACCAGTTCCCGGGCCGAATCCACGAAAACATCCTCGATCCCGCCGGAGAAATTGGCGGGCCACAGCGCGCTTTTATACGAATCGTCGTGCCGGCACCAGCCGTCCTTCTCCGCCTGCTTCGAGGGCAGATAGCCAAGATCGTATCCGTTCGCGTACGCCACCACAAACGCCCCCGGAAGCCCCCTCGCCTCCTTGATCCGCATCCCGACCTCCACGAAAAGCTCTCCGGGCACCACAAATAACCCCACCTCATCCCCGATGCGGATCAACTGCACCTCCGCGG
>JAUWMS010000575.1 GCA_030613045.1 Candidatus Latescibacterota bacterium
CGGCTCCCGGATGAACGGACGGGACATGGACACGAAGTCCGCCACGCCCTCGCTGATGATCTCCTCCATGCGCTCCACGGAACGAAGCCCACCGACGAGGATCACGGGAACGGACACGGCCTCCTTGATCCGCCGGGCATAAGGCGCAAAGTAGGCCTCTTGGTCCTTGCGGCGGATGTTCTCCTGGGCGGCGCTTGCCCCGCTGACCTCGATGGCATCCGCGCCGGCCTGCTCTATGGTTTGGGCCACAGCCGCGCTTTCGTCCAGGGTCAGGCTTTCGGGTTCCAGGCTATCGCAGTTGAACTTGACGAGCACGGGATAATCCGGGCCAACCTCCGCCCGTACGGCCCGGAGCACCTCCTCCGCGAGCCGGATTCCTCTCCATTCATCCGTCCGGCGATTGGCCTGGGGCGACATAAACTGACTGAGCAGATATCCGTGCGCGAGGTGCACCTGCACGCCGTCGAAGCCCGCGCGCTTTACCCGACCGGCGGCTTCTACAAACGCCCGGAGGATCGCCTGAATCTCCGAGGCGCTCAGATCGTTTGGGTCCATGGCCTGGTGGTTGATCTGCATGACCATCTTCGCGCCGAGCGCATGCACCCGCTCCGTCCATTGTCGCAGTTCGGGGAGCAGCCCGTCGTGGTGGATGCCCGTCATCTCCTCGTGCGTTTTGCCCTCTTCCCGGACGTACGCATGCCCGGTGATAATCAGGCCGATGCCGCCTTGAGCGAGGCGTTCGTAATATCGAACCATCCCCTCCGAAATGCGGCCGTCCGTGCACGCGCTTTCACCGGTGGCCGAGCGCACGAAACGGTTGGGGGTTTCTATTGTGCCAATGCGATATGGGGTAAATAGGATAGACATGGGAAAATTCTCCTTAAAGGCTGGGAGGCCGGAGACCGGAGACCGGAGGCCGGAGCAGCTATTCTGACTTCTGATTTCTGGCACCTTCTGAAATGAAACCCTAAAGGGTGAATTCCTGCTGAACGCGCCACGCAGGGAGCGGGCGACAAAAATAACAGAAACAAAATGAAAATTACTCAATCAGAGGGAGCAAGTGAAAAAGTGAGATGGCGCCACCGAATTTCTCACTTTCCCACTTTCTCACTTTCTCACTTTTCCTCTCGTTCCCACGCTCTGCGTGGGATGCGCAGTGCGAAAAACGAGGGCGCATCCTTGGGAACGGCCTATTTGACGCTCTGCGTCACCAAGCCAACGATACTTCCAACAGCCCATGCTCACCCACATAATCTCCCGCACTCGAATACCGCCAATGCGCCGGATCATCCACATAGCCCCTTTTTACAGGATTTTCGTGAATATACGCGACCTTCTGACGCATCATATCTTCACTCTGAATCAGCTGAGGATGACTGCCTTCCTGCCACAACTGATAGGCCCGATCCCTTTTGTGTCGCAGTTTATGAAAACCAAGCTGTCCGAGGATATGTCGCGCATTTCGCTCTGTCAGATAATCAATGATTTTTCACGCAGTGAAGGATTTAAAGTCTCCGATTTCTTTGGACAG
>JAUWMS010000167.1 GCA_030613045.1 Candidatus Latescibacterota bacterium
TCTTTCGGATGTGGAGGAGCGCTCTTTTAGACGTTTGGATTTTCGTTCTCCTCCTTACGCTTCACGTCCCAAGCGGCATTTTATGGCGGATTTTTTAATATACCATCCAACCCAACCTTTGTCAATCAAATTTTCCCATCAAGGCTTATTTTTTTCACCACGTTCGGTCTGGAAGAACGAACGCTCTCCCTCCCCAGGCTCCGTAGCGACCCTTTCCTCAGTGCGCATTCGCTCCCACACGATCTCCCCTATATTCCCCACGCACAATGCCCCACCTACCCCGAACAAAATCCATATTATGGTATGCAAATTCGTATGATACACCCCGATCAACCCCACCTCCAATAGGCAAGCCACCGCCATACTAATTAGAAAACGCGTCCGGCATCGCGCCAAATTAAAATGCATCAACACCGCCATTAAACTCAACGGCGCCATCGCCACTCCGAAAAGGCGCAGCAAGGGAGCCGCGGCCACGTATTTTTCCCCGAACAACAGGCGGAGGAACAACTCCGGAAACAAAGCGTATGCTATGGCCCCGGCCCCGGCGATCCCTCCCGCATACAACATCCCCCGATCCAGGAGATGAAAAGCGTTCCCGTTCAGCGCGTGCGACCGCGCCATCATCGGAAACAACACCAACACAATAGCGCCCGGGGCGTACAACACCACCCGCCCCAACACCCCGGCCGCCGCGTACATGCCCGCCTCCTCCGGAGGGAAATAATGTCTTACCAACACCATATCTATATTCGTCAACACCATAAAACAAAGCGACGCCGCAGCCGCAGGCAGACCATAGGAGAACATCTCCCTCCATGACACGCCGGATCTCCTCTTTTTCGCAGGCGCCCACAACGCCCTCAGCGCAAATGCACTGAGCCCCAATACGGCCAAAGTCGCCAGACTCAGAGAAGCCAACGCGCCATACACCCCCCATCCCACGTAAACCAAAAGCATTCCAAGACCCAGCTTCGACACGCTCCCCAATATGGTGCTTCCTCCAACGTACCCGAACCGGTGCAATCCCTGCAACGTCCCCAGATTCACGGGCAACAACAAGCCCACTCCCAATGCCGCGGCAATAAGAACCACCGGCGTTACAGATGAAATGTTCAGAAATCCCGCGATTCTTCCACTCATCATTAGAAATCCCGCCATTCCCACCACCGCACAGAGCGATACCCACTTCAGCGCACTCAGATACAGCACACCCAGCCGATCGTCGTCCTCGACACCAAGCCTCGCTCCATATTGAGCCATCACCAACCGAACCGTTCCTGCCGGCACCGAGGTGATCACCAACAACGAAAACAGCGCGTTCATCATCCCATAGTCCGATACCGAGAGCGCGCGCCCCATAAAAAACTGAAACAGATAATTGCACCCATTCCCAATCATCATCGCAGCAAACAGAAACGCGCTGGTCTTCAACAAGCCGGTTGAATTGGACATCATCCTCCCCGTGTGTTGGTGACTGGTGATTGGTGACTGGTGATTGGTGACTGGTGATTGGTGATTGGTGATTGGTGAGACGATAGCGGATTTCGGATTGAGAAATCCGGAATCCGCTATCCGCTATGCTATGCGGTCGTAGTACTTCAAAATATGCATCCTGTAAAAGATCGCCAACGTATCCAGCCCGGTCTTCCACAGATCCTCAAAACGTATATTCCCCCACCGGACCGGCCTTCTGAAATTCAGGATGACAGGAGCCTCCGCAATTTTGTACCCGAGACGATGAGCATTTGCAAGAATCTCTACGTCGAACGCAAATTGCTTACAAAGAATTTTCGGAAAAACGCGGTCCAGGACCTCACGTCTGTATAGCTTCAGACCTACCTGCGTATCCTTAAGAGGCATCCTGAAAAGAAGCCCAAGCGCCGCCGCATAGATATAACTTATGATCTTCCTTCTTCTCGGATAATGGATCTCGGACAAAGGATGCCTTTTGGAACCGATCACCACATCCACCTTCCTATCCTGCATAATATAGAGCAACGTTCCCACCTGGCTGGGGTGCAGGTCCAAATCCGCATCGAGGAAAATCACCACCTCCCCGGTTGCATTGCCGAACCCAAACTTCAAAGCATGGCCCTTCCCCGTATTTCCCCCACATTGCACAACATGTATCCGATCCCGCTCCCGGGCCGCTCTTTGCGCCTCCTCGTATGTATTATCCGTACTTCCATCGTCCACCAAAAGAATCTCGAAATCGGTGCTCAGTTTCTCAAAAGTCGCCTCCGTCTCCAGGAGATTCTCATAGATATTTCCCCCCTCGTTGTAAGCAGGCATAATAACGGATATCTTGCCTTGGAAATCCATAAACCTCTCCCCCGCCTATCCAACGATGTGATGGACGATTCCAGGGATCTTTTCGGCCGAACCCATACTTATATTCAAACTCCTTTGACCTCACCTGCTACCTAAAAATGGCACGGATTTAATCGGATTTTTCCGGTGACCGAGTAACGACAAGGGATTGTCACCATACTAAGTCTCCAAATATACCCACTCACTTTGGAATTTTTCTTTTCTTTCCCGACCCTATGTGAACTGCAACGCAGAGACCGCAAAGACCGCAGAGAACTGCGAGCGTTTTGGTTAGGCTTGCTCTGCGCACTTTGCGTGCTCAGTGGTGAAAAAAGAAAAAACTGAAGGTGAAGCGGAATATCTCACCCAACAGGTGATTCAGCTTCTCAGGAAAAACGAGCAAAACTACCTGAAAGTCAGGAGATTACGAATACTCTGTTGAGTTCGTTTTCCATTTTTAGGTCTATTGAATCCAACAACCGGCATTGGCCATCCATGCTGCCTCCACTGATGACTCATGAGACCCGCCACTAACGCCCAAAATCCCTCAGATGCCCCGCCACCTTCTTCGCAGCCCGAAACAAAAATTTCCCGTCGTCCTTACGCCGCAACCCCAAAATCTTCCTCCCCACAAACTCCGGATCGAAAGCCACCTTATACATCCCCTGGGTCATTTCCGAAATCTCGTCGTCCTTAAGCGGCGTCTCCATCACCGGCTCCCGCATATCGTACCGATCCCAGTCCAGCGTCCTCAAAAGCCCTTGCTCTTTGCATTCCTCGAACAACGGCGTGCCCGGATACGGCACCATTAAGGTGGCCTGCATCGTATCGGCATAGCCTTTTTTGAGGAGATATTTGCCCAGTTCCAAGGTCTTCCGGGCGTGCTCTTTGGTTTCCCAGGGATAGCCGAACATGATCGTCAGGTGCGGCTCCAGACCCGCTTGCTTCGCTTTTTTACAGGAATCTATAATCCGCGCCACGGTATTGTTCTTCCTGATCCGATCCAACGTTTCCTGATGCGCGGACTCCAGACCGAACAAAAGCATCCTGAAACCGGCCTGCCTCATCAGGCGATATTCTTCCAGGCTCAACGCGCCAAAGCGCATATTGCAGCCGAGGCGAACTTTTTTGTGATAGCCCTTCTCGATCATCAGCTTAGAAAATTTTCGGATCCAGGCGCCCACAGGAAACGTCCCCGTGTCGTCGAATACCTCTTTGACGCCAACCTGTTCGATCAGCATCCCGATCTCCTGAACGAGACGTTCGGGTGCGCCCGTGCGGTAAGTCGGAAATAAGGTCGTCCAGGAACAGAACGTGCATCGGTGCCACCAGCAGTCCCGACCCACCATCGTATAGGTTCCGGGAAAGGTTTTATAGTTGCCGTTCAGCCGGTTGTATAGATCCCACCTCGTCAGTTCCCGGTCTACGAAAGGCAGTGTATTCAAATCGTGTTTCAGCACAAAAGGCCCGGTGTTCTGGATCGCGCCGTCCGCTCTGTGCCAGATTCCCGGCTCTAAGGGTTCATTGCCCTCCAAGTAACGAGCTAAGTTCAACAGGAGAAAGTCGTAGTCGCCGCCGGTCAGCACAAAATCCACCTTACACTGCTCAAAAGACTCCTCCGGCAGCGCGGTCACGTGATCCCCCATGAGAACGACCTTCGTCTCGGGACACGCGGTCTTCAGGTCGTCTATAATCCGCCAATGTTTCTTGACCACAGGCGTCTTTGTCTCGATGACCAGCAGGTCGGGGCGCTGCTTCCTGATCTCACCGAGCCAGTCTTTATAGCGCTTACCCTCCGCGATCGCGTCGTCCCAACTCACCTCGTATCCGGCCTGTTTCAACACCGTAGCCGCGTACGCAGGCACCATCGGATAGATGTACGTGGGCTCGGAGAACCACTGAAATTGCCGGTTCTGGCCCAGCAACGGCACGCCCTTGTCGCTTTCTATGGGGGGATAGGAGATTCGGATTTTCAATGGGACACCCTTTTTTCTCACCACGGAGACACGGAGACACGGAGAACCACGGATCAGAACACCATCTAAGTGTGTTCAAAAAAAGCCGCTTACTTTTTCTTTTTTAATGGGACACGGATTGCACGGATTACCCCATTTTTTGTCTAACCAGATCCGCATCGTCATCCCGACCGTCCGTGCCGCTGTGCACCGACATTAACAATTTATAATTAACAATTTACAATTAACAATTTGGATTATTAGCAGACACTAATTGCAAATTGTGAATGGTGAATGACTAGTTGACAAGTTCCACGACATCGTGGCACTTGACAACCAATTGTGAACGATTGTCGCGCCTTCCAACTTGTTTTCCTAAAATTATCTTCCCTCCGTGCCTCCGTGTCTCCGTTGTGAAAAAAGAGAGCCTGCTTCACCTCGCCAGCCTCCGCATCGCCAATCCCCTGAGAAATCCCACTCAGAACACCATCTAAGTGTGTTCAAAAAATGCCGCTTGCTTTTTCTTTTTTAATGGGATACGGATTGCACGGATTACCCCATTTTTTGTCTAACCAGATCCGCATTGTCATCCCGACCGTCCGTGCCGCTGTGCACCGACATTAACAATTTATAATTAACAGTTTACAATTAACAATTTGGATTATTAGCAGACACTAATTGCAAATTGTGAATGGTGAATGGCTAGTTGACAAGTTCCACGACATCGTGGCACTTGACAACCAATTGGGAACGATTGTCGCGCCTTCCAACTTGTTTTCCTAAAATTATCTTCCCTCCGTGCCTCCGTGTCTCCGTGGTGAAAAAAGAGAGCCTGCTTCACCTCGCCAGCCTCCGCATCGCCAATCCCCTGAGAAATCCCACGCCGTAGGTCAGGTGAGTAGATAGTATCCCCAAAGCGATCAGAGGAATCAGCCTCACGTCCGAATGGATACTCGATGCAAGCGTCAGAACAAGATAGAGCGACAGGCCGGAGAGAAAAGCGCCTCGAAGGAACGGACTTACGAAGGAGAGCGGAACGCCGATTACAAGGCTCAGGAAGAGCAGGGAGGGAAGAAAGTAGGAGAGCTTTAGGGAAGTCTCGGAGAACTTTTTAACAAAATACCCCCGATGAAGCGCATAACTCCACACCTGCTTCAAGTGGGGGATAAAAAGGGGTCTCCGATGATGATACACCAGCACCTCCGGATCGTAAATGATTTTTTTCTTGAGTTCGTGAGTAATCTGTAAACAGAGTTTGGTATCCTCACCGGGCCAGAATGTGGTATCAAACCCGCCCAGTTTTTCAAACACCGTTTTTCGGACGATAAAATTGCAGCTCGGATAATCCTCGACTTCCCTTTTTGCCATCGGGACGTATCGGTACCGGTAAGAGCCGCCTCCGAGAAAAGACGAGTACACGCCGCCGCCCGCTTTCTGAAGCAGTGAATCGTCCTCCGGGGTTACCGCGGGCCCCCCGACAGCGGCGACCTCCTCGTCTCCGAAGTGCCGCACAGCCGCTTTGAGCCAATTTTTGTCGGGATACGCATCGTCATCGAGAAAGGCGAGGAGCGTTCCCTTCGCGACCTTCAGAGCCAGATCCCGCTTTTGGGCCGGCCCCACCGGTCCCGTGGGAATGATCCGCGTCCGGGGGAAATGCTCCTCCGACGCCTCGTCCGGGAATAGTAGCACTTCATAGTCCGGATAATCCAGTTCCAGGATATGGGGGATGGATTCCCGGATGTATGCGTTAATTTTTCGGACGGGGATGATGATCGAAATGCTCATTTTGTATTATGTTGTATAAGGCTATTATTGACAAGTAGAAAGGTTAAATATAGGAAAGCCCCCGGACTAAGTCAAGCGTTTTCTATAAATCACGCGCTTCAAAAAAGGGAAAGGCATGTCCCGGTTTGACATGAAAAGACGTGGACAAAGCGCAGAGGAGCAATCGCATCGAGTCCCCGATGCCTCCT
>JAUWMS010000266.1 GCA_030613045.1 Candidatus Latescibacterota bacterium
GCGTAGATGGAGGACCAGGGCAACGCGGAGAAGGGGGCACCGCCGATCCAGGGCGTCTGCCCCTGCGGACGATGCCAGATGCGGCCATCCCTGCTAATCGCGAGATGCACCTCCACCGTGTCCGACGTATGCTTGAACATCGAGAGGCGCATGAGATGCGCATCCGTCGCTTCCGGCCAACGGGAATACCCGCTGCAGTAGATATCCCAATCCGGAGGATCCCCGGGATCGTTCTCCAGCACGGGTTCCGAAGGTGAAAAATGGCGAAAATCGTCCGACACGGAGCGATTCACGCCGCGACGCTGCATCCGCCCGTCTGTCTGGCGCGTGTACAAGACGTATTTGGCGAGATGTGGATCGTAAAGACATGTGTTCTGCGTGTCCGCATGCTGGTTGCGTAGTACGGGCTCTTTGAGAGGCGTCCAGCAGAGTCCGTCGGGAGACACCGCGCCGGGGATGTAGCGCTCCTCATCACTCCAGTGGCACCCCACCATTTTGTAGCGCTCGGCCTCTGGAGCGACCGGATCCTTGAAAATCCCGTGGCCGTGGTAGGAGAAATTCACGAGATTGTTTTCCGTGGAGCCCCCGACTTCACGAAGTCCGAGTGTGGGCTTCCGCCAGATTATGCCGTCGTCGGATTCCGCGTATCCGAGTCCGTTTTTGTGTTCGTACCAGCACCGGAACATCCCCTGATCGCGCATAAACGTCGCATAGCAAGGCGGACCGGATTCCCACGGGCGATCCATCTCAATGACCGGTTCGCGTTGGACGTCCGGTGCGCACACCCCCAGATCGATGCCCCAAGGGACGCAAAATCCGTCGCCCTCGGTTCCATCGCACCGGACCCCGTATCCCGGTTCGATCCCCGACCAGTCAATGAAAACCCATTTCCCCACACCGAGCTTGTACATGGCCATGCTGCTACTCCTTAAGTTCCCAGACAAAATCATTTTCTTATTTCCACCACGAAATACACGAAATACACGAAAAAAACCAAAGCACGGCAACCCCTTGACTTGGGAGGGACTCTACATCCTTTGTGTCTTTGCGGTGAAATGGGAGGTTGATTTTGTCCACCTACTTATCGTCCGGTTTGTTCCCGAATGGAAGATCACCCCGGTTTCCGGCCTGAAGACGGAAAGAAAACGGAACCGTCCGCCGCAAAGAAATTCCTTATTATACTTTGAATGCCTCAAAAGACAATAAGAAACTCGTTATTGTCGTTTGGGCGCTTCAAAAGACAATAAGGATCACGCTATTTCATTTTTGTCACGAAAAACATCGAGATACCGCCCAAACAAATAGGAACGATTCCGTTGATTGCCGGTCACCTCTTCGAGAAGGCCCATGTCCACGAGTTTCCCAACTAACCGGCCGGCGGGAGCATATTCAATCCGCAGCAACTCCATAGTCCCATTTATGGAGATCGCAGGTTCCCGATACAGTCGGTGGATCAATTTTCGCGCATTTTCGGCACTGCGTCCCAAGCTAACAATCCGTTTTTCCAACTCCTGCCGCAAAGTCAAAATGCGCTGAAAGGTTTGCTTGCCATGCGCCGTGGTCTCTATCATCGCCTGCAGAAAGAATCGCACCCAAAGTCCGATATCGTTCGATTCCCGCACGCGGGTCAACGCATCATAATAGGCTCCGCGATGCTTCTCCAAATGAGCGGAAAGGTAGAGAGACGGCTTGCTGAGCAGCCCATGACTGATCAGATAGAGCGGAATCAATAGACGACCGATGCGCCCGTTCCCATCCAGAAACGGATGGATGGTCTCAAACTGGTAATGACTCAGCGCACAGCGAATGAGATGCGGCACCTGAATAGACCCGTTATGCCAGAACGCTTCGAGGTCAGACAACAGATCGGGCAAGTCCTCGTGATGCGGTGGAATAAAGGCGGCATCCGCGAGAGACGCTCCGCCAATCCAGTTTTGACTGTGACGGAATTCGCCCGGCGTCTTGCGTTTCCCCCGCGCTCCCTGCATCAGAATTTCATGCGTCTTCCGAATCAGCCGCAATGAGAGCGGCAGGTTTTTCAGCGCATCAATAGCGGCATTCATCGCCATGACGTAGTTCTGCACCTCGCGCCAGTCGTCGCGCCGTTCGGGCAAAATGGATGCTTCGTCCAAGACCGCCTCGTCCATCTCCGTCTTCGTGCCCTCGATACGGCTGGAGGTATTCGCCTCTTTGAGAATGTGCATGTGAATATACAGATCCACATCCGGCACAATCAGCGAAAACGCATTCAACTCCCCAAGCGCCTGGGTCGCCTTTTCCAGCAATACATTGATGCGTGGATCATCCCAACTCCATTCCAGATTGATCCGCGTCGGCAGAAAACTCTTATACTGGAGTTGCGGTTTATAGAACCCGGACTGGAATTGCTCAAATTTCATAAAAAGCCTCCCGCGTTTTGCAACCCTGTTGCCCGACACGTTGCCGGAGCGTTTTGCCCGACCTCACCCGATCTTGTTTCTCGCGGAATCCTTGTAAAACAACTGGACAGAATGATCAGGCATCGAACTTCGTCAGGAATGGTGGCCTTCACGCGTTTGAACGCCTGTCTTGCCGGAAAGCTCCCCGAGGCGGCGGTGTCCGCCATTGCCGGTCCATCAAGGGACACGACGAGGTGGACTGTCGGACCCGGCGCCATCCTTTCAGTCACGGAGTTGCTTTCTGTTGCTTCTCCTGCTTCTTTTTCGCCTTCTTCTGCTGTTTTGATGCCTTCTGTTTCTGGCCCTTTTCCTTATCCTTCTTGCCTTTGTCTCCCATTGCATGCCTCCTTTTCCTGTTGTCTTTGTTCCTCCCGACGCGAGGGGCATTCCCTCGTGCGTTTCCCATCCATGCTGGTGCGGGTCGTCGCCGTCCTCGTTTTTTCGGTTCCAATGCGTGGCTATACGGAGTGCACAAGCCGTTTTTATCTGCGGAAATCTTCTCTGGTTCTATTTGATTTGACGAGGGGTTTGCGAAAGTCGGACGGCTCTCTTGAGCTGCAGCATATAGCTGTCGGCGGCGAGAGCTTGGTTAGACAGTGCCCCTTACTGCTTCGACCCACTCGGTCAGCGTCAGGAGCTTCGCCAGGTGCCACTTCACCTTGCCGCTTCTGCTCCCGGTGAATTCCAGCAAGTGTTTTCGGAGGGCCGCCACTACCCCGACATCCGAACTGCATCTGAGCAACCACAGCACGGGCAACCGGGAGCCGAACGCATGGTCGCTCTGCGCACCCTTTCTTAGCCGATTGATCTCCTTTAGTGCGAACTCTGAGTCTGTCAGGTAACGATGCCACAGTAACGCAAGTCGGTTGAGATTCGGATCCGCACTGTAGACAAGCTCTGCAATCTGACTCCTGATGTCCTCAACTTTCCCCCGTACGAGTAACACGCAAGCAGCACGTCTTACCCACGGATGCTCATCTCTCAAGAGACGCCTAGCCTGACTGACAGCGTGATCCTCTCGTATCGGCAGTGTTGCGATGGATTCAAGGGCCTTCTGCCGTATCGTCCAGTCCCTCTTCTGCGAAAACGCATAGCTTCCGCTCCTGCTCGCTAAACGTTTCCCTCCGTCTGCTGGATGCAAAAAACGAACTGCATCAAGGACCATCGCAGAGTGATAAGGAATAGGGAATATCTGTCCCTCAACTATTTGTAGGAGTCGATCAACAATGCTCGCGTGCTCTCGGTAGGGCATTTGCCTCAGATAACGAAGACACTTATGGAGCATTCGGAGGTCCGGAGGCTCTTCGAGAGCGGCAAATGCTGTTTTCCGTAGCCACATCCTTCCGCATCTTCCGTACAACGTCATCAGACGCCGTAGTATACGACTATCCATTTTCGAGAGATTCCGCGCGCTGTCAGGCAGATCTCTACGAAAACGGCCGAGCAATGGCTTCACGTTCTTCAGTATTGAAGTCACTTTTCGACGATTCTTTACAGCTCTGCAATCAATTCCTTCGAGTTCCTTCCAGGTGGCGTCGATTGCCTCTGTCTTCGATGAAGAGAGCACTTGATCAAGCTTGTGCCCGGTGAGTATCTCCGTCTTGCTCCCCTGTAAGTTCAGATACAGAGCGCGAAGTGCCTCATTAACCAAGAACACGACATCACGTGCCGTCTGATAGTCCTTGCTATAGACCTCCACGTCGTCGACATATCGAAACCAACAAGCATCTCGTTTTGAGCAGAACTTCTGCAATTGCTCGTCAAGCGGTAGGAGGTAAATGTTGCCGAAGAAAGAACTTGCATCATTGCCCTGGGGTATTCCCCTTCCGATCGGAGTACCGGTACTAGTAACCCGAGTCCACGATTCCAGAATCTTCATCAGCAGCAGCATCAACTCTCCCTGCTTCGGCAATAGTCCACGCAACTGCGCATCAAGCAGCCGAAGATCTATGTTCTCGAAGTACGATGCGATGTCCGTTCGCGTGAGATGTGTGAAGCCTGCCTCTCTCGCAGCTTTTATCCGAGCCCGATCGAATTCTGGCCACGCACTAAACCAGGGCTCGAACGGCGAAAGCCTTCTGATTGTCTTCCCCTGTAAAAAAGGTAGCTCTCGCTCAGCGTCCTTGAAGAGGCTCTTTCCGCGCTTCACACGGACCTTCCAGTCCCTGTGCAAACGATACGAGTAGACACTCTCAGAAAGACGAGGATCAAGCCGTGGAGCGAGAAGATAGACTATCGCGTGGAGTATCGTCGCCTCCTCAATGGGGAGAACATTGCCTGGTCGACCACTGAGTCCGGATTTTGGAATATCCAACTCGATCAGGTAACGGGGCCGATAGCGCATGTCGCGGACTTCTTCTCGGATGTGGCCAAGCCTCTCGGTGAGGCTAGAAGCGAAATCGGCGTAACCCACCGGATCGGAGATAAAGTCGTCCCTGCTATCGAGCTGAGCCAAGTGCCAGCCGATCTTCAGGATATTCGTCTTACACAATTGTCGAAAAAGAGTGTCCTGTGGCATTTTCCCCCCCGCGGTTCCAGCCGGTTTCTCGCAGAGTAAGCGGCCGGAATGCCGGGCGCTCTTGGGGCAGCCGGGGGGCTGCTGGGTCATGTAGGTACGATCAGCGCG
>JAUWMS010000485.1 GCA_030613045.1 Candidatus Latescibacterota bacterium
TAGAAATCCGTCCCAATACACGGAAACACCACGGTCATCCATTTTTTGTACCGCCAATCCATCGCAAACTTCATGGGATACGACTTATCTCCCTGCACCCCCCGCTCCGGCGCGTAGGTGATGTGCCCGGAATACGGGTCCATGTAAAACCCCTCCAGCTCCACATTGCGCACCCGAATTCGGGATATTTCAAAGCGCCCCTCATCGTCCACCACCTCGTAAAACTCTCCCCGCACGCCCTTGTACGACTTCTTCTTCGCATTGTGCAACACCGCCACCGCACCCTTTCGGGGCCGATCCGGCACAATAGAACGTCGGGGGAAGGTCATAATGCTCCCCTCCAGCGTCATCAGCTTATCCTTCAGCCGCATCTGGAAGTCGGGGAAAAACTCCGGATCCCCGAACGCCGCGTGAAACAACCCCGCCAGAAACCGCACCTGTCGGGTCAGGTTCCCGATGTTGACCTTCAAAGGCGTATCCAACGGCGTATCCACCGCAAACCGGGCATCGTTGATCGTCACAAAGGACAGGGCAGGCGTCCCGGTGGCCAAGACCAATTCGCTGTCCACCGAAATATCCCCCGGGACGTAGGTCTCCCAGCTCATCCCCGACTCCGGGCTGATCCCGTTCGCCAAAGTATGTTTGGGATTCCGCCCCAGCGCTTTGCTCACCTCCTTCGAAATCGCCATAAACTTTCGGCCATAAGGCGCAAAATAGCGCTTGAAATAGAACTCCGTGCTGCTGTTCCACACCCCAAGCTCGTCCGTCTTTGAAGACAGATCCAACCCGATAAAAAGCTTGATCCGGGGACCTTCCTCTGTCTTCTCCTCGCCCGTGCGTTCGTCGAACCGATTGAAGGATTTCGTCATCCGCTCGATAAACGGATCCTCTTTCCGGTCGTGTCGCTGGAGAAAAGCGTCAATGCCCCGAAGTCCGAAGTGATGCCCTGTGGTGGCCAAAAAGAGGAGCGTGCGGGACGGAGGATGTTCCCGGAAAAAGTGCGCCAGCTCCAGCAGGGCCGCGATGCCCGAACTCATCTCCGCGCTCGGAGCCAGGGCCGGCACCACGGACATCCCATCGTAATAGGACTCCAACACGATCACATCGTCCTTCAACTCCGGGTCCGTGCCCGGAATCCATCCCAGAATATTTTTCGCCGGCACCCGCTCCCAGATCATCCGCCCCTTCATCGCCACCTGCGCCGGCCCGCGTTGCAGAAGCTCCAACAAGGCCTGACCGTCCTCCTTCCCGATCCAGAAGCGGGGAACGCTCAGCGGAACGGTGAGAAATTTGTCCTCCGCCTCCATATACACCGTGGAGTCCGGCTCGATAAACACAATCGCCTTGGCCCCCAACATCGCGGGATTGAGCCAGTTGTTGCTCGAATTGAAATCCATCAGCACCACCCGGCCCTCCACGCCCATCCCGTTGAAATCGGAGTACCACCCCTTTTTGCCGTAAATTAAATCTCCATGAATGCCCTCCAACGGCAGGGAAGGCGTGCGCACCAAATTGGGCCACATTCCGAAAAGTCGCATCTGCCGGCCGTCTTCCAATACCTGAAGATGCGCCCCCTTGTCCATGGGCACGGAGACCGTGAACTCCTCCGTCTGCACGTCCCGAAGACCGATGGCCCTGAATTGATCCAGGACGAATTGGGCGGCTTTGTCGTGCCCGGGATAGCCCACCACTCTGGAATCCACATCGGACAGCGCCTCCACCGTGCCTTGGATCCGATCCGCGCGCACTCCGGCGGTCAATCCTGAAAAATCCACGTCGGCGTATCCCACCGACACCGCCATCAGGACGATCCAGCCAAGGAACGTTCCCATCCAGGTTGTTTTTAGTTGCATCGCTTTCACCTCCAGGAAAAGACAGAATTCAGAACGCAGGAATCAGAAGTGAGTGGTCGGTTGTAATAGACACCGGTCTTCTAACTGCTGACTTCTGACTTCTATTACGCTATTCCGTCACCTCAAACCGCTTGATAAATCCCGTAATCTTCCAACCGCCGCCGACCTTCGCCAGCATCCAGAGATCGCGATGCTTCGACGCGAGCATCCCTCCCGTCTCCCGGTGTGTCGTCTTGCTCGATTCCTCCACGACCGCAAGCGCCTTTTTGCCCCGAATGTCGGTGGATACCATCGTCCTTTTAAGCTCGTACGCGGTCCGGTCGAGGCGCTTCTTACAGAAAGCCTTCCACTCGTCCGGGTCCCGGAACGTCACCTTCCACGTCTTCAGATCGGCCTTCCCATAAGCCTCATATCCCGTGAAATCGGAAGCAACCCCGGACACGATCTTTCCGACGTCGGACGCATTCCACCCCTCCATCTCCTTCTGAATCACCTTCTCCACCGCGCCCTGATCGGAAGCGCCCGCCTGCTTTGCCTCGTCCATCAAGCGGACAAAGCCCGTAATCTTCCACTCCTCATCCACCTTCTTGAGCATCCATAACTGGGCGGCCTCGTGAACGGCGGTCTTTTGCCCTCCTTCTTTTCGAGCGATCCTGAATCCGGTCTCCTCCGCCACCACAATCGCTCTGTCTTTCTCAACCGCTCGAATATCAAAATAGAGCGGCGTCCGGGATATGTCGTACCGCGTTTTGGACAAGGCCTCTTTGCAGAACGCCTCGAAGTCCCTGCGATCCCCGAAGCGCACCCGCCACGCCTTCGGATCCGGGGAGCCGTACGATTCGTACCCGGTAAAAGGAGACGCATATTGGGAAACAATCTGACGGACATTTCCGGTGCGCCACCCGGTCGCTTCGTCTCCGAGGGTCTTGCGGATGAGAATCGTATCCGGCGTCTCGGCGCTCCATCCGAAGGGCGCGATACACAGCAGGCCTATAAGTCCCATAGATAGAACAAGAAGATTTCTCATGATTTTGCTCCTTATCGGGGGTAAGGGGTTAGGGGTTTCCCGACCCCTGACCCCTGATCCCTGATCCCTGATCCCTGGTCCCTGCCTTTATTCCAACTGAGCCAAC
>JAUWMS010000060.1 GCA_030613045.1 Candidatus Latescibacterota bacterium
TATGACGTTCCGTACAGGCTTCTTCAACGGACGCTATCCGATCACAACGTCTCCAAATATAGCGTAAAAGCGGCAAAGTGTCAACCCTTTTTCTCACCGAAGCGCGCATAAACAACCTCCCGCAGGTCAGGCGAAACCTGCGGGAGGGGAGAGCGTTCAGAGCAACGTTTCCTATCCATAGGGATAGAAGATAAAGAACAACAGCGACAGCGCGCACAACACCCAGGATCCTGCGTGCACTTCTTGGTAACGTCCCGAGATCACTTTGAACAGCGGATACAGCACGAAGCCGGCGGTCATGCCCACCCCGATATTATACGTGAAGCTCATCAACACAATGACACTGAACGCGGGAATCAGTTCCGTATAATCGTCGAAAGGGATTTTTGTGATCGGACTCAGCATCAAAAGGCCCACGATGATCAACGCCGGGCCATAGGCCAGCGGAGGAATTGCGGTAAGAAACGGCGCGAAAAACAGCGCGAGCAGAAAGAAAAAAGCCGTCACTACCGCGGTCAATCCCGTCTTCCCGCCCGCCTCGATGCCGGCCGCCGACTCGATGTACGTCCCCGTCGTGGTCGTGCCCATCAATGCTCCGAATACCGTCGCCAGCGCATCCGCCAGCATAGGTCGCTCGACTTGGGGTAGATTTCCGTGCTCGTCCAAAAGCCCGGCCCGCGCGGAGACCCCGATCAGGGTTCCCATCGTATCCACAAAATCCATCACAAATACGGTCAGGATCACCGCGAAAAAACCCCACGTAAACGCGCCCGCAATATCGAGTTTCAGAAAGATCGGCGAAAGACTCGGCGGCAGACTCACCCACGCCTCGGGAAGCTGGACCACCCCTGTGATGAAGGAGAGCGCCGTTGTCCCCAGAATTCCCCACAGAATCGCTCCCCGAACGCGCCGCACCATCAAAATTCCAATAAGCACGAATCCAAAGATCGCCAGCAGCACGGAGGAACTGGTGATGTGCCCCATTCTCACCGGCGCCCCCGGAACGCCCAGCGACACGATTCCCGCATCGTTGAGGCCGATAAAGGTCAGAAATAACCCGATGCCCACGGCAAAACTGTACTTCAGCGATTCCGGGATCGCCCGAACCAACCAACTCCGCACCTTGAACACCGTCAGCAGTGTAAACAGTACGCCCCCGATGAAAATCGCCCCCAAGGCCGTCTGCCACGAATATCCCAGCACCTTCACTCCCGTGTATGCAACAAACGCATTCTCTCCCATATACGGCGCGATCGCAAAGGGACGATTCGCGTAAAATCCCATAATCAGCGTGCCGAAAACCGCCGATAGGATCGTGGCCACCATGGAGGGCCCCTTCGGAATACCGGCCGCCGATAGAATCGCCGGGTTCACGATGAGGATGTAAGCCATCGTCATAAATGTCGTAATGCCCGCGATGATCTCCGTTCGAACATTCGTCCCAGACTCCTTCAAACGAAACATGTTGGGCCTCCTTTCCAGAGGCAATGAGGAATGAACAATGAGGAATGAACAATACCCCCCCCGGCCTCCCCACTTCGTGGGGGGTGCAAAGGTATTGCTCATTCCTCATTGCTCATTATTCATTATGATGACCTTCAAGGCCTCCCGTTTCGATGCTTCCTCAAAAGCCGCCAGCCCTTCTTCCAGCGGAAACGTCCGTCCGATCAGCGACCGCACGTCTATGGCCCTTTCCTCCAACCAGCGAATCGCCGGCGCAAAGGGACCGCATCGGGAACCAATCACCGTAATCTCATCCACGACCAAGGGCGTCAGATCGATCTCCGACGCACCGGCCAGGGTCGTTTTCAACACCACCGTCCCGCGCGGCCGCACCCACCCGCAGGCCTGCTCAAACCCTTCCGGCGAGCCGGTAGCCTCCACGACTAGGTCGTACCGAAGAGGTTGCCCCTCTCGCATTTCCGTTTCATCCTCCGCCGGACGGGTCCGTATCCCCTTTTTCGACAGGATCGAAAGGTTCTTCCGATGCTTCCCGACGACCTCCGGATCACACCCGATTCGGTGGAGCACCTGCGCGATCAGAAGCCCCAGCTTGCCATCTCCCAGCAGCAACACCCGATCCGTGGGGCGGATGGACACCTGCTCGAGAATCTCCAAAGCCGCCGCCAACGGCTCCACGAAGATCGCTTCTTCGTCCGATAGGGCATCGGGAACGCGGTGGAGATTTTGCTCCGGAAGCACGAGGTTTTCCGCAAAGGCTCCGTCCCGTCCCGAAATTCCCAACACCGACCGATCCGGACAGTGCCGCTCCATTCCTCTCAGGCAATAGGCGCACTTTCCGCACCCGCAATTGATTGCTCCGACTACACGCCGGCCCACCCATTTCTTCTCGTCGCACTGCTCCACTACCCCGACGAATTCGTGTCCCGAAATGCCTCTGAAATCCATGTATCCCTTGGCGATCTCCAGGTCGGTACGACAAATCCCGGCCGCCAGCACCCGGACCAATGCCTCTCCGGCCTTCCGTTTGGGCATCGCGTACTCTTTGGTAAAAGCCAACGCCCCGTCGTAATAGATCGCCTTCACAAGCTTGGCCCTCCGGAAGATTCCATCGCAAAGACGCCCAAGAGCAGCATCGAAGCGTTTTTCCGTTGCGCTCCAAAAAACGGCACGCTCAGCGGTTTAGGCCCACCCACGCGTCAATACATAGACGTAAAGACGATGTCCGTGAAATCCATTGAAGGTTCGGAGAAACGATCTACCCCATATTGGCCCCACAGCTCGTCAATCTTCTTACTGGCCTTCTCCCATGTCGGAATATCGGAGAGAATTTTCACGGTCTCCTGATAGCGTTCCCGATTCCCCTTGAACAAGCGCTCCACGAAGTACCCCTCCTGCTTTTTATCGATCAGCTTATGCAAAGGAATACTGACCATTCGGATGCGCTTCAGGAAGAGCGTCAGATCGTTGTCCGAGATGTTCGTGAAGCGAGTCCCCACTATGTACACATTGGGTCCCAATGGCTTGATGAGCGCCACCTCCACCTCCGCCCGGACCATATCCCCCTGCATGTTCAAAGCGATTCCCAACGTCGAAGATTTCTCGATCCCCTCGATGCTCTCCATCTGGATCCCCACCCCGGTGCGCGATACATCCGCCGTCGTGGCCTTCTTCTTCTCCTCCTCCTTACCGGCAATCCAATACACCACCGGGAGCTTCATATCCAGCCGGATGGCCCCTCGAATGTCCGGAGCTCGTGTGATCATCTTCCCGTCCTCCATAGGTTAAAGGTAGCCGTCAGCCTACAGAACCCCACTTCACTCGTTGGAAAGGGTACCCGCAAGCTGACAGTTGAGCCACTTGTAAAACGTTCCTCAGATGAGATTGCTTCGGCGCTTTGTGCCTCGCAATGACAATAAAATAAAGTCGTTTTGTCGTTGCGAGCGGAGTTGCGTCCCCTCGTTTTTCGGACTTTTGCAAGTGGCTGAATTAAATGATAGGCGTTTCTTTCCTGTCCGACGTGCGATTTGTTTTTCTACCCCCCTTTCAACGTTTCTCAAACTTCGGTCGTTCCTCGGCCAGCACCACCAAGCGATCCCCTTGCCGAGCGACCGCACTCAGGGATGGATTGGTGACCGACTTCCCATCATGCTCTAAGGCGATTAAAATCGTATTGTACTCCCGCTTCAAGAGCCCGAACAATTCCTCCATCGTCCTCCCCACATACGACGAAGGGACCTCCACCTTGTAGAAGGCGTTGCCATACAATCCACATACCAACTCCGACACCACCTCCGAAATTCCATGATCCAACGCGGAGCGCACCAACAGCCGGCTCGACAACTCCCCCGTCACCACGATTTCATCCGCTTTGGCCCTTTTCGCATGCTGCACGTTCTCCGGATCCAGCAGCTCCACGCACGTATAGACCTGCGGACTCAGGGATTCAATCGTCAGCACCGTCAGAATCGCCTTCGCATCCCGGGACTCCGGCTCCACCTCTTCATCTAACAGCACAATCGCCGTGGTGGCCTCCTCGATGTGCGCCCGCTTGAGCACAGATTCTCCCGTAGGGTCTCCCCGCACGAAGAAAATCTCCTCCTCGTCCACCGGCTTCTGCTCGGTCTTCGCCACGATCACAATGGGAATCTCGTCCGTTTTCGGATCCGACCGCAGCTCGCGGATAATATCCTCCGCCTTAAAATTCCAATTGCAGAGGACAATATGCCCCTTCGCTTTGATCTGCTTCATTCCACGTTCCTCCTTGAGTTTTCGATCGAACAACTCCCCCGTAATCGTCGAAATGAGCAGCCCCAAAAAGCCGATCCCGAAGAACATCACCAATACGGCTACGATCCGGCCTCCAACCGTGATCGGGTATTTATCTCCGAACCCCACCGTCGTCACCGTTACGAAAACCCACCACAGCGCATCTCCGAAGCTTGTGAACTGCTCGTTTTCGCCGAACTCGAATATCCGGATCCCCAACAGCCCGACCGCCACCACCAGCACACTCAAAGCCACCAGTCGCCGGTAGCGATTCCGGCTGATCTTTCGGGCCAAACGAAGCCATATCTGGTAAAACATGGGCCGGCTCCAGAGGGGAAGACGTGAAAGTAAAACGTAAAACGTGAAGGGAGGATGCGTGGAGGTCTTGCGTGCTCCGCGATCTCTGCGGTAAACCTATTTTTCCTGGTCTTTCATCTCCTCCGGCAACCTTAGATGAAGGCGCTCCTCCGGGAATCCCCGATTCACCCGTCGGGAAAGGAACGTGATCTCAATGCGGTGCGCTCCCTGAGTAAGCTCGATCCGCTCAGGCAAACGCACCCCGTCCACGTTTTTGAAGTGCGCCATCGTCCTTCGACATAAGAGATGGCCGGAGCGATCCCACATCTCCTCCTCCGTTGGGGTTAGATCCCAGCCGTCCACGCTCAACCGCCGGACGAACGCCCCCTTTTCCAGCACGAGCAGATAGCCCTCCTCCGTGCGCCGGAACTCGGAGACGTACATCGAATCGGCAGGGCTCACACGCACCGTCCCCAAAAGCATGTCCCCCACATCCGAATTTTCGATTTCCAAGCCCACCCAATTTCGCCAGAACGCTCCGGTCGGCTCCTCGATGAAGCGATCCGACGTGGGGAAATAGGCCCTCAAGCGGTCTCCGAAAAGCGATGCCTCTAACACGCGAATTCCGAACGCTCCATCCACGTGAAGTTTCAACCGATCCGGCGCCTTGTAGAACAACCTCAGCCATGCCCTCTGATTCGGCCCCATTCCCCACATCCGAATCTGTGCGCGGCCCTCAAAATCCTCGATTCCCGCGGCCTGCGCCTCCAGCTGGGTCAGCACTTCGCCGATCCCGACGCAGGGGAACGGCCCCCGTCTTCGGAGCATCGAACATCCACAAAGCATACCGATCAGGAAAAGGAACGTCGCAAATCTGAAACTCTTCTGGACACGTGAGCAGAAGCGCAGGGTTCGTTTCGGGATTGCGGATTGCGGACTGCGAATTGCGGAGGGCAAAGCACCAAGTGCAAAGTGAACAATCCGAAATCGGCTATCGCAACAAAAGCATTTTTCGTCCCCATCGAGCATCGCTTCCCCGCACCGTCAAAAGGTAGAAATAGACCCCGCTAGCCACGTCCCTTCCGCGTTTATCCAGACTATCCCAATGGGCTTTATATCTCCCAGCGACCTGCTTTGCATCCACCAGCGTGCGCACGCATTGCCCCGCCGTGTTGTAGATCCGCAGCCGCACGTCGCCGGCCTCCGGGAGCGCGTAAAGGATTTCCGTATTCGGATTGAAGGGATTCGGGACATTTTGCGAAAGCGCGTAGTGTTTCGGCAGATCGGACTTCTCCGTGGAGCAGACCGAAACCGCCGGCCCGATCCGCACATCAACGACCCTCAACTCGGAATCCCGGAGGGCTGCCCGACCGAGCCGGAACAAAGGTTTTACCGCGGAGCGCGCAAAGTTCGCAGAGATTTTTGATTGCTTGCCTTTCTCAGCGCTCTCTGCGGTAAATCGGGTTTCCTTCGCCCGGAAGGTGACGCGAAGCACCGCTCCATCGCCATCCACACCGGGCACACGCCCCAACTGCGTAGCCCCAATGCGGAGCAGGGAGCCGTCCCAGCCGTGAATCACAGCAGCCCGGTCTCCGAGCAACGCGCCCTTCTCCACGCGCGCCATTTCCCACCAAGCCTCGTCGAAGCCGATTCCGATGTCCAGCGCATACACGTCGCGCATCCGCTCCCCGATCACCGTGAGCACGCACGTCTTCCCTTCGGAGATCGCCTTTTCGTCATATACGAGCCGAAGCAGCGGGGCATCTTCGTTTTGGGCGATCATCTTCGGAGCGTGCATGCTGCTGGTGCGGCCGTAATTGATCCCTAAGAGCACCAGATCCGCTCCGTTGACCTGATCGTCTTTGTTGAGGTCCGCCACCGGACTCCATCGGTCACCGGCGGGCGTGGTGTAGTAGAAATAGCCCAGCACCGCGAGATCGTCCCCGTCCACGAGGCCGTCGCCGATGTAATCGTCCGCCCCATCCGCGTCCGTGGGATCGTCCAGATCGAAAATGTCCCCGAGCACGCTGGTTCGGAAGGTCCAAGAGTAGTTGTCCGTCATGCCGAGGGAAGAATCCAGGATGGCGGTGTATAACGTGTCGGCAACCAAAGAAGAGCCAGGATGAAAAGTTGCGGTTTTGATCCCGGACGTATAGTACACCGTATCGGCAACGCAATCCCCTCCGTCATATTGGACGTGGAACACCGTAGTATCCACGGAAACGGCCGGATCATTCTCGAACATTGCCCGAATGGGTGCGCTGGCAATAACGTTGACTGCTGCGCTGTCTGGAGAAGTATCTGTAATTTTAAGAGGTACTATAGCAGTGGTATCGCCAAGCGTTATCGTTGAAATCAAATTCAACGTGTTGCGGTCCCTCAACTTGACGTTCTGCAAAGAGAAGGCGGCCATAGTCGAATCCCCATCTATGGCAATGGCCTTGTATCGGAGTGAAGCTAATTCTCCAGACCCAGATACACTCCCTTCTTCGTAGATTTGCATAATACCTACGTTGATCCTACCGCTTGACGGATTTGTATATGTAGAATCCTGACCTATGAAGTCTCCTTTAGTGGCCGAATCCTGTACATAGCTAACCTTCGACGAATCGAAAACGACGTCGAAATTTACCCCAAAGAGATCAATCACGTTTTCAACCCTGACAGAAACGGTAAGCGTGTCTCGGAATACCACAGTGCTATCACAGACGATCCTGACTGTTGCAGGTTCCAAAAAACCTGGTGTTCCTTTTTCTATGGCCCCACTATCCCAGCCAAGTTGTGCAACAGCAGTAAACCAATTCAAAGCTGAAGTTCCTTCGTCTGGATCATTATTACGAACCATCGAGCATTTGTTATCTTTATTCCCTGCTAATGGTTCTTCGCCGTCACCAGCTATATCAATTGTATCGCCAGTCGCACTATAAAGTTTGAGTTGCAAGTTATTGTCACTCAAATCTACCTTAGTACTCACCATATCAGGAGCTACATTTAGCTTTGACTTCGAAGAATCCCAGTTTGCTATCAAAAATACTCCAGCCGAGTCGATTGTCCCCGAGGAGATCGTTAACATCGTATCCGCAGGCCCCTTAGTGATTACCCATCCTTCCAGAGGAATAGGGGAATCTGTAGTGTTGCGCAATTCAATCCACTCATCGGCCGTTGATACTGTTGACCCCATCCACATCAATTCATTAAACACCACCGTCCGAGTGGGTTCTTGTCCCTCCGCCACTATCGGACAGAGGCTTATCGTCAGAAGAGCCACAAAGAGTGACACAATCCAAATCATTGTCCGCATAGCTTCCTCCTACTTTTCCGAATCCACGTTCCCAATAAACGCCAGCAGCGCGCCCTCATATGTGCTATAAGAGGTTCCCTCCAGAATCCACCGATCCCCTTCGTCGGACAGGCGAATCGTATCCTCAAAATCAAGCCCCGAAATGCGTTCCGCTTCCGCCTGCGCCTCCGGGTAGGCCCCCACGCGGAAATAGCTGTGCATCAAAGCCGTCCGTATGTGCCATTCCGTAATCAATGGATCGAACTGAAGCACATATCCCGCGGCAAGCAACGCCAACGCCTCTTCCGCCGCCGGGATCGCCTCCGCATCCCGATTCAATGCCGAGTACACCACGGACAAAGCTCCATATCCATCTACCGTGTGGGCATCTATCTCGACGGCCTGCTTCAAATAAACCATCGCCTCATCCAGGCGATCCATCTTCGCATAACACAAGCCCAGACCCACCGAACCCAGAGCCGCTTCCGGGGAATGCCCGCGAAGCTCCTCGAAGCGCTCCACTGCCGCTTCGTAATCCCCTGCCTCAAGAGCCGCCTTCGCCTCCTCCGTCAGATCCTCCACGGAGGGAGGGGACTCACTTTTAGCACAGCCCAGGATGCAGGAAAACAAAACACAGAGAATGGGGAACACCAAATAAACAGAGATGGATTCCCGCATAGCCCCGCCGTGTCCGATGCGCTTGTTCTTGTCTTTATGCGCTTTTTTCAGCATGGGGATTTCCTTCGATAGTATCCGGGCAGACACAGAAGTCTGCCCCTACCTCAATAAGACCATTCTTCGCACCGCGCGGAACCGCTCTGTCTCCAACACGAACAGATAGACTCCGGAACCCAGCGCACGCCCCTCTCCATCCTTTCCGCCCCAAACGACCTCGTGCGTGCCCTCTTTCTGCACCTCGTCCACCAACATAACCACCTTACGGCCCAGCACATCGTAGATCGTTACCCGCGTCCGCTGGGGATAAAGTCCCGCCAGCGCATAGCGAATGACCGTCCGGGCGTTGAAGGGATTGGGAAAATTCTGATGAAGCGCAGTCCCATCGGGCAGCGGAGCCTTCCGTTCTGCGTCATATCGAACCGAATAGGTTCCCCATTGGTCCACGGCCGCCCGGATTCGCCCTCCGTCCGCATCGAAGCGTCCCCCGACATAACGCCACGCCGATCCCTCCAAACGATAAATCCCCATCTTCCACCGTTCCATGCCCTCCGCATCCTTTGCGTCACACGTCAGAACCAACTCGAAATATCCCATAGCTTCGAAGGACGCCGACGACACCTCATAAGCCTTCCCGATAGCCCATGTCCACGATATAAATGGGAGAGAACACTTGGCCCTGCGCCCCCCAATTGCGTCTTGCTGGGGT
>JAUWMS010000227.1 GCA_030613045.1 Candidatus Latescibacterota bacterium
ACGCCATCCGCGCCCTCCAGACTGGAGGGCCAGGCGGACACGGACGCATCTCCGCACTCAACACCATTGTGGCGAGCAGAAATCACGTAGCCGCCGACGCAAACACGGTAGAGCTGACTCAATGGCACAACCGCACCTTCACAGGCAGACAGATCAAACACCTTCTCGCCGCGCATGAGATGGGTTTGGGCGAGATAGACGTGGGTAAGATGAGGGTTCGAGAGGTGGACTAAAAGAGAGGGAGAGAGGGGGAGCAACTTCTCCCCCTCTCTCCCTCTCCGTGGTTCTGTGGTGAGAAACTGTTTTGCGCGAAGGAAAAACTCCCGATGAACGAGCGATATGACCTCTTAATCGTAGGCGGCGGCCCCGCAGGCTGCTACACCGCGAAAGTGGCGGCAGAACATGGCCTCCGGGTGTTGGTGGTGGAGAAAGACCGGGAAATCGGCCTTCCGGTGCGCTGTGCGGAAGGCGTGGGCGAAGCGGGATTGCGGGAATTTTTCGAGCCGGACCCCCGATGGATCGCCAACGAGATCGAGGGCTTCTCCTTCTTCGCGCCCGACGGCACTCAGGTGGACATCGCCAACCGGGAAATCGGGTACGTGTTGGAGCGGCGCATCTTCGACCGGGAGATCGGACGGCTGGCCGCGGAGGCCGGAGCGAAGATCGTGACCCGCGCGATGGCGGTGGGCATGACGAACGATGGAGCCGCGCGAAAGGTGACGATCCACCATCTCGGGAAAACGCATCGCATCGAGGCAAAAATCGTGGTCGGCGCGGACGGCGTCGAATCGAGGGTGGGCCGTTGGGCGGGGCTCCGGACGGCCTGTTCCCTGCACGACATAGAGGCCGGCGCCCAGTATCTCCTCGCCGGTCTGAACATCAATCCGCGCCGGTGTCAGCTCTGGTTCGGACACGACGCAACCCCCGGCGGCTATCTCTGGGTCTTCCCCAAAGGAGACGGAAAAGCCAACGTGGGATTGGGCATTTCAGGGGAATTTTCCAAGAATCGTTCGCCTTTCGACTACCTGGATCGCTTCGTAGAAACCCACTTCCCCTCGGCTTCAAAATTGGGAGCCATTGCGGGCGCGGTACCGTGCTCAGGCGGCCTCAAACGCTTCGTGGCGGATGGCGTACTATTAGTGGGAGACGCAGCACATCAGGTCAATCCCCTCAGCGGGGGCGGCATCGTCAACGCGCTCAAAGCGGCCCGGATCGCCGGACGCATCGCCGCCGAAGCCATCGCCGCCGGGGACGTCTCCCGAAACCGGTTGTCTGCGTACGAAGGGGAATGGATGGACCTGTTGGGGAAAACCCATCGCCGGTACTATCGGCTCAAGGAAGGCATCTTTGGTCTGTCCGACGGGACCCTGAATCGAACCGCCCAATCCATGAAGAAACTCGACTATGAGAAGCGCACCCTCGCCCGCCTCTTTCGCCTCGCGCTCTTTAAGCACCCCAGCCTGCTTTTGGAGATTCCAAAGCTCTTCTTTGCGCTGCAATAACGTGTGCTCCGAACCGCCCCGAGTGCCTCTTGCGTAGCGTTCATCCTGAACGGGCGCATTTTTTCTCAGCACGTGTTCGGAATGCAGGCTTCGGCCATTCAATTGGAGTCCCGCTTTTTCCCGTCAGTCAAAATGAAAGGCCGAAGCCTGAATTCCGAGGACAAATTTGTGAATCATGCAGGGGAGATGTCCCGTCAGGGACAGGATATTTATAGCATCCAAAATAGCCGAACTATTTCCAAAAGTCCCGTGAGGGACGAAATATACTCGGCAAACACATAATGACGAAAGGTGCATTCGGAAGGATATTGGATAAATATGCCGTCCCTGCGGGACTGAGGAATTTTTTTTGGGATTGTTTTGCTATAGATATTTTGTCCCTGACGGGACAAAACCCGGATCATTCACTAGGTCCAGGATGATGCGCCCCTCGACAGCAAGCACAGCGAAAAGGCATGGGCCTGTTCGCGGAGCATGATTTCCCTCTCCGGGGTTCATCCGGGAGGCTTGAAAAAAATTCTGAAACGTGCCGCCGATCTTTCAAAGAAAGCGAGGCAAAAAGATGCCCCAACCCGATACTTCGGCTCTGATGGAAGAACTGGAGCAGTTCAAACACGAAAAAGAAAAAATCCGAAAACTCGTCGGACAGATCGGCGGAGCGGGCTCGACCAAGCGGGACAGGAAGATCAACATGGCGTTCATTTTTGCCATTGTGATCTTGTTCATTCTCGATGTGCTTCGGCATATATTGAACCTTTCCGTTCCGTTGCCCCCCTTGTTTTCGGTAGAAATCGGGATGTTTTTGGTATCCATCAAAATCATCTGGATGATTCACAAACAGGCCAAAGTCGAACATTTTCAGTTCTGGATTTTGAACTCCATCGAGTTCCGGCTCAACGACGTGTCGAAGCGGATGAGAGGGATCAAGGACCGGTTGGGGGAATAGGAGCGTAAAAACGTGGAGCGTGGAGCATAGGGTGTAGAGCGTGCACCATCATTAGTGCTGTGTCAAGCGCGAGTTGCCGGAGAGGAGCTAACCTTCCGCGAGGCGAGCCCCTCTTAGCCCTGTTCACAGGGGTTCTCAAGCGTAGCGCCGGGAATTTATTCCCGCGCTTGACCTATCGAACCCGTCAATTCAAGATTGACAGAGCACTCGCCGATATCTGCGATGTCGCGGTGAACCCGTTTGAACACGATACAGAAAGGAATTCCAAAATGGCTGACAGACAAACCGTCCGGGGAACGGCGATCCCCAATATCCCGTGGGAGGAAAAACCGAAAGGGTGTCAGGATGTCGTCTGGCGATCCGCGCGCAATCCCATCATTCCAAGGGATCTGATTCCCGGCTCAAACAGTATATTCAACAGCGCGGTGGTGCCGTTCGACGGGGCCTTCGCCGGAGTTTTTCGGGCGGACGACAAAACGCGCCGGATGGTGCTTCACAGCGGACGAAGTGAGGACGGGATTTGTTGGAAGATCGAACACGAGCCGATTCGGTTCGTCTGCGAGGATCAGGAAATCGGAGATTTTGAGTATGGGTATGATCCGCGGGTGTGTTGGATCGAGGACCGGTATTACGTGACGTGGTGCAACGGGTACCATGGCCCGACTATTGGCGTGGGATATACGCACGATTTTGAAACCTTTCATCAGTTAGAAAACGCCTTTCTACCCTTCAACCGAAACGGGGTCTTGTTTCCGAGAAAGCTTCACGGAAAATATGCGATGCTGAGCCGCCCAAGCGACAACGGACACACGCCCTTCGGCGATATTTTCTACAGCGAAAGCCCGGATATGCGGTACTGGGGACGTCACCGGCACGTGATGGCCACAACCAATGGCTGGCAAGGCACGAAGATCGGCGCCGGACCGATTCCGATAGAGACCACGGAAGGCTGGCTACTGATCTATCATGGGGTGCTCACTTCGTGCAATGGGTTCGTATATAGCGCGGGAGCCGCGTTGCTGGATCTCGACGAGCCGTGGAAGGTGCGGTATAGAACTTCGCCCTATATCCTGTCGCCTCAGACGCTCTACGAATGCGTGGGCGATGTCCCCAACGTGGTTTTTCCGGTGGCCGCGCTGTGCGATGCCCCCACGGGCCGAATCGCCCTCTATTACGGCGGGGCGGATACGGTGGTGTGCCTGGCGTTCACGCAAGTGGACGAGTTGATTGATTTCGTAATGCAGCATTCGATCGTGCCCCGAAAACAGAAAGTGGGAAAGTGAGAAAGTGTGACGGTGAGGTGGTGAGGTGGTGAGACTCCTTTGTGTCCTCACTTTCTCACTTTCCCACTTTCTCACTTTCGGATTTTTTTGTGCGCTTCGGGCACTCTGATGACCAAGATAAAAGGAGCGTACGCTATGTCTAAGATGGTACTCGGCCTCCTCTGCGGAATGGGGTTTGGCGTGGTGGATGTGTTGTTGATGATTCCCCTCCAGTTTGAAGATCGGGCCGCCGCCATGACCGGAGCATTCTTTAATCGCTTCGCCATCGGCTTTGTGATCGGAGCGACAAACCTGCCTCTTCCGGGTTGGATACGCGGGCTGCTCTTCGGGCTGTTGCTCAGCCTCCCGGACGCGATCATCACCAAGGCGTGGGTGCCCATCATGGCCGTCGGCGCCATCGGTGGCGTGATCATCGGCTTGATCGTAAGCAGGTGGGGCGTCTAATTTTTGGCGGAGGACGACGCGATCTCGACGGGCGCGCCCTTTTCAGCGCTTTCGTAGATCGCATCCAAAAGTTGCATCACGATCAATCCCTCCTCGCCCGTGGCCGTATGCGGCTTGTCTTCCACGAGGCAATCCACAAAGTGGTGCATCGCACTGGAGCCTCCGGCGATGGGAGCATGCGGTTTCAGGTCAAACTGACAACCATCCCGCTCGAAGAATAGCTCCGCCTCGAATTCATAGCCTTCGTTTATATTGCGCTGGATCAAGCCGCCCTTTGTGCCGAGAATGCGCGTCTCCATCAATTCCCGCTCCCGGATGTGCGCCGCCCACCCTGCCTCGATCTCGAGCGTTGCCCCGTTTTCAAAAGTTACCAGCCCCACCGCAAGGTCTTCCACGTCGAACCGCTTGCCTTCTTCCTTCGCCCGGATCTGCCCCAGAAAATCATACGTGCTGCCCATAACCCACTTCGGCTTCGGATAGCCCATCAGCCAGAGCGCAAGATCTATGCGGTGCACCCCGAGGTCAATCAGCGGGCCGCCTCCGGCCAGGGCTTTCTGACCAAACCATCCGCCAAACCCCGGCATACCGCGCCTTCGCAGCCATGAGGTGCGGGCAAAATAAACCTCGCCGATGGTTCCCCGATCCACCTCCCGTTTCAGCGCAAGGGATTCCGGATTGAAGCGGTAGGAGAAGTCAATCATAATGCGCCGCTTCGCCTTTTTGGATGCTTCGATCATCTCCCGGGCTTCCTGCGCATGCATCGCCATCGGTTTCTCGCAGAAAACGTGCGCGCCCGCCCGGAGCGCGGCGACGGTCAGGGGTTTGTGGAACTTGTTGGGCGTGGCCACGGAGACGATGTCCAGCGATTCTTTTTTCAGCATCTCCTCGCCGCTGGTGTACCGGGTGCGAATATCCAGCTCTTCGCCGACCTTTTTAAGACGGGCCTCGTCCTTGTCGGCAATGGCGGCCACCTCGGCAAACGGGTGCGTCTGAAACGCTTTGGCATGCCCCCGGCCTATTCCCAATCCGATCACCCCTACGCGCAGCTTTTTCATAATGCCTTCCTCTCTCTTGTTTCGCAGATTTTAAAAATTTTTACCACGGAATCACACGGAAACGCACGGAATTACACGGAAAACCTCGATAGGTGACGGTAAAAACGCGAACACTTTTTCGGAGGTGCGCCGAATGATACGATAAGACGCGTGCTTTGTCAAGTGGAAAGTGGCGGCTAAGGCGGGTTTTCCGGGTCCCGATAGCATGCGCTCCCTTTCCCGGACATCCCCCAAAGAGGGCTTGTATTCGGAGGGACGCATCGCCTACTCTTTATAACC
>JAUWMS010000197.1 GCA_030613045.1 Candidatus Latescibacterota bacterium
ATCCGCCGTGTTTACCGGAACGAGACGCCCCTCACGCCGGACCGAGAGACGGGAGAGGGTTTGAGGACGGGCATCCATGGAGCGAAGCAACTGCTCCAATTTCTCCGAAAGGTCCATCCGGGCTTCGATCTGCACCCGCACCCTGGCGATGGTTTTCTCCAGCCGATCGGGTTCCACCGGCTTGAGCAAATACTCCAGCGCATTCACTTCGAATGCCTTGAGCGCATACTGCTCGTAAGCCGTGCCAAAAATGAGGATGGGCGGACGGCCCCGAACGATCAATTTTTGCACCACCTGAAAGCCGTCCATGCCGGGCATCTGAATGTCGAGAAACACCAGATCGGGCGCTTTTCGTTCGATCAAAGCGACGGCCTCCGAACCATGAGAAGCCTCCCCGACGATCCGTACCTCGGGAAAAGGCTTCAGCAGAAATCGGAGTTCCTCCCGCGCCAAGGGCTCGTCGTCCACGATGACCGTCCGGATTTCCATATTTACAACCTGCTGGTTATTGGTGAGTGGTGCGCCGCAACGCGCCATTCGTACCTTTACGCTTCACGCTTCACGCTTCACTGCTCCATCCAGTTCTGAGGCAACGCGCCCTCAAAGATCACCTCCGCGTTGCCCTCTAAGAAAACGTTGGCAAATTTCCCCTTTTTAAGATCGAAATATACGGTCAGGGTCAGGCCGCTTTGGGTGACCGCCTCCACCGGGGATTGAAGCCGTTTCAACAGCGCGCCCACCAGCACGGCGGCCACCGTGCCGGTGCCGCAGGCGAGCGTTTCGTCCTCTACGCCCCGTTCATACGTGCGGATCCGGATGCGACCGGGATCTACCACCTGCACGAAATTGGCGTTTGCTCCGTCCGGGCCGAACTTCCCGTGCTCGCGGATCTTGCGTCCCAATTCCGGCACATCAATGTCGTCTATGCGGTCTGCGAAGACCACCGCGTGGGGCACGCCGGTATGGATGAAATTGACGGTCAACTCGTTTCCATCCATCCCGATCTCGAATTGAAGCCGGATATCCTTGGGCGGAACCATCTCCAGTCGCACGTGCTCCCCCATGATCTCTGCACGATAGCGCCCGGCCAGGGTTTCAAAGATCATCTTCTCACCCGCGATTCCGTTCAGATAGGCATATCGGGAGATACAGCGCCCCCCATTTCCGCACATCTCCGCTTCCCCGCCGTCCGCATTGTAATAGCGCATCCTGAAATCGGTCGCTTCACTTTGCTCGACAAATAAGGCCCCATCTGCTCCCACGCCCAACCTCCGCGCGCATACCCACCGCACCAACTCCGCGCGTTCCTCCGGAATGCCGCCATCCCGATTGTCGAACACCACGAAATCGTTTCCCGCTCCGGACATTTTTGTGAATCTTAGACTTGACATTGTTTTCCTCTTAGAATGACTCGTTATTGGTGATTGGTGATTGGTGATCCAACGTCAGCTGTCAGCTGTCAGCCTCTGACCTTTGGCCTTTAAGGGCAGACACACAGGTCCGCCCCTACCGTCCTGTTCATCAAATTATGCTTGACGGAACGCTTGCCTTTGCCTCCTGGCCTCTGGCCTCTGGGCCTTTGATTTTTCTGACCCCTGGCCCCTGTCTCAGCTTTCTTCCCCCCGAATCAGATCCTCGTACTGCTCCCGCTCCCGGATCACGGTGAACCGGTCCTCCCGGGCCATCACCTCCGCGGCTCTCGGACGGGCGTTGTAGTTCGAGGCCATCGAAAAGCCATACGCGCCGGCGCTCATCACAGCGAGCAAGTCTCCCCGTTCGGGTCTCGGAATCTCCCGGTCTTTTGCGAAAAAATCCGTGGACTCGCAGATGGGGCCGACCACGTCCGCCACGATGGGGTCGGCATGGGTGCGCTCCACCGGCCAAATTTCGTGATAGGCGTTGTAAAGACTCGGACGAATGAGATCGTTCATTCCGCCGTCGGTGATTACGAAGGTTTTGTGCTCGGTTTCCTTCACAAAGAGCACCCGCACGACGAGGATGCCCGCATTGCCCACGAATGCCCGGCCCGGCTCGAAAATCACCTTGAGTCCGGTGGAGTTCACCGCAGGCAGCACGGCCTCCACCCATTCGGACGGCTCCGGAGGTGTTTCCTCGTGATAGGGAATGCCCAGTCCGCCTCCGATGTCCATATACCGGAGGGCGATGCCTTCGCGCTTGAGTGAGCCCACGATCCCCGCGAGTTTTTCCGCGCTTTCCACAAAAGGGGCGACTGTGGTAATCTGCGAGCCGATGTGCGCGTCAATGCCGATCACCTCGATGTGCGGCATTTCGGCGGCCCATTTGAAGCTTTCGAGCGCCCGTGCGGAGGAGATGCCGAACTTGTTTGATTTCAATCCGGTCGAGATATACGGATGCGTCTTCGGATCCACGTCGGGATTGATTCGTAGCCCTACCGGAGCACGTATTCCCATGCGACCGGCGATTCCGTTGATCACCTCCAACTCCGGAAGCGATTCCACGTTGAAGCTTAAAATACCTTCCTCCAGCGCATAGCGAATCTCCGCGTCGGTTTTGCCCACGCCGGCATATACGATGCGATCCGGAGGAAACCCCGCCCTCAAGGCCTTATACAACTCGCCTCCGGATACAATGTCCACCCCGATGCCCTCTTTGGCCAGCAGGCGCAGTATGGTCGAATTGCCATTCACCTTCATCGAATAACAGGTCAGATGCGGCGTATCCCCAAACGCCGTGTGGAGATTCGTGCAATGCCGAAGCAGGGTTCGGTGACTATACAGGTAAAGGGGGGTTCCGACTTCTTCGGCCACCTCCCGAACGTCCACCTCGTCGCAATGAAGCGCGCGATCCCGATACTGGAAATAGTGCATGCGTTGTCCTCAGGAAAAAAGATTAGTGGTCCATTTTCGCCTATCGTTATGATTTTTGGAGTCCGTAAAACGTGAAACGTAAAACGTAAAATACGGGCTTTTCGCTACGCCCCATTCACGAATCAGACTGGGCGTGCGTAGAAATCAATCCCCTCATAAACCGGACGTATCCCGGAAAGGCCACCTCGGGTTCTTCGATTTCTGGGTGCCATTTTTTTTCCCACTCCAGGGTCAGATAGCCGGTGTAATCGCCCTGCTTCAGCACGCGAAAAATTTCCTCTAACGGAAGGTCTCCGTCTCCGATAAGGCATAGCTGATAATCGACTTCCTTGGGGAAGGAATCCTTCCAGTGCGTATATTGAATCCATTTCCCGAGGGTCCGCCAGGTTTTTGAAGGGGATTCGCCGGCGCTCCGGTACGGGTGGTGGATGTCCCAAAGGATGCCCACGGAATCCGAATCCACGAACTCCATAAGCGCTTTCAGGTGCGCGCAATCCGTCCAGGAATCGTGGGTCTCGAGGAGAAGTCTGACATTGTGATCCTCCGCAATAGCGGCCATGTCCTTGAGATTTTTGCCCGCCATCTCGATGGCTTGTGCGCGGGGAGTCTCTCCGATGGCGCCTCCGAAAATCCGGATAAGGCGTGTTCCGAACGGTTCACATATCCGCGCATAAGCTTTGATTTCCTCGAGATGCCCGGCCTTCTCCGAATCCGTTTTGCAGAAGATGCGGGCCGAACTGGAAAAGCAGGGAACCTCAAGGTTGACATCGGCGAATCGTCTGGCGGTCTCCTTCGCCTGGGTCGTGAATTCAGGGAGCTTGAAAAGCTCCATCTCTCCCCGATATCCCCGAAAGTCCACCCCGTCGAATCCGTATTCCACGGCCTTGGAAAGGATGGTATCCATGTCCCATTCAGGGCATCCGAGCGTAGTAAAGGCCAATTTCATAAGTTGTTCCTTTCGTGTGTTCCAAAACTATCTGACGCGCTGAAGATGGGCAGACACGCAGGTCTGCCCCTACAAGTTCATTCGTGGTTATCCGTGTCCCATTTCCGTTATCCCCGAAACATCCGACACTCCGTCCCATTCTTCCCGATCTTCACCTCCGCCCTGCGACCGCACTTGGGACACCAGCCCACGTAAGCCGTTTTTGCCCGGTTGACGTAGATCCTCGAATACACGTTGCAGCACTCGAACAGCACCCCGATGAAGGGGCGCTTCTCCCGTTTTGGCCCCGATGGGTCATCCATGCCTTTCATAGTGGGGGATCGTCTCCTTTCGCATAGTGACCGGAAGCAGAACCTCCATCCTCCAGTATATAACGATGCATTATCCTTCCATATCCGGCATACTGCTCCAACGCTTCCCGGATGGCGGCATGGACCAACCGGTTGTCCAACGTATTGTAGTCGTGCACCAAACGATTTCTCAGCCCCACGGAACGAGCAAGGCGCTCTGCCGTATCCGGTTCCAGAATACCCAACTCCACCATCTCGTAGAACGATGCCCGACGGGTAGCCGGCGCTTTCTGCGCGAGTTTGGCGATGAAATGCCCATTGATGTCGCAGGCCGTCTCGATGATAATCTGCAACAGCCGTTCTATCGCTCTTTTCGCCGGAGCATTGCGCTCGTAAGCTTCGAGGGAGATATTGGATAATTCTTCAAGCTCCTGAAGATACCCGCTCAACTTTTCTAACTTTCTCGCTACAAGCTCCACGTGGATGGTTCTGAGTGGCTGTTTCATAAAAATTCTCCAAGACCTCACGCAGAATTTTGAAATGGAAATACCGGGCGTCATCGAACTCTTTCATGGTTCGTACGGCGAAATTCGCAAAAGCGTCGTCTTCCTCGAAGAGCACTTTCGCGTCTCTCCCGACCTCCGCTTTCAGCAGGGGATCGGCTTCGTTGAGAAACACCAGGTCTATCTCCCCCTGCTCCAGACATGCAGACAACTCCGCCGTCAGATTCAGATGATAGTCCAGATCGGCTATCATTTCGGGACGCTCGGTCTGAACCGCAATATCCACGTCGCTCTCGGCGGTGGTCCTGTCCGTGGCGTGAGAGCCGAACAGAAGCATCAGCGAAAGATGGTAGCGGCGCGCAATCTCTTCGAGCGTGCGCCGCTGTTCGGGAGGGCTATGTTCTATATCTATGATCATTGTTTTTTGATTTGGCAGGTTGGATGGCGCAATCCGCAATCCGCAATCCTCAATCAAAATTGCGCCGGCTCCATAAATGGCTCCCCCGGAACGCGGCTGTCCGTCTGATCCAACACGTCCTTCAGCCGCTGAACAACGAAGGGTTCGTCCGTGGGCGTTTCGATCCACCAGCGTTCCCGCGTGCCGGGTTCCTCTTCCTCGCCGAGGATGTCCGTTTTGGGGAAATATCCGGCCTCCTGCAGTTGCTTCACCAAGGTGGGATATTTTTCTCGCGGCACGATGAGCGCGGACGGCGACAATTCTCCCTTGATGAAAGACGCCAGTTTTTTGCTCGCCTTGATCTCGTGCGCGAGTTCCGGCGTTTGGGTGCACAGCAAAAAGGCGCTTCGGAACTGAATCTCTCCGTATCGTCCCGCCCAGTCCGAGATGGAATACCGCAAATTTTGAGGCAGGGGAACCTTCGAATACGTCTCCAGAAAACGCAGCATCTCCTCTGCTCCCATCCCGCGCTCCGAAGCCCGGTACACCGAGTCCCGTTCGATGCGATAGGTCAGCATCTGATCCACCGACACCAACTCCGCAAAGCGCTCCAACTGATGGCGCAGCTTCAAATCCAAATCTCTCGGGACCAGGATCTCGAAATTGGGCTGCACGAAAAACTCCGCCACCGCAGGTTCGACCGATTCTGGGGCTTCGTCTCGCAGCACGTCCCTGCCCATTGGGGTCAGGGCCCCGCGCGTCGCCTGTTCCACCTCGGCCGCATCCAACGCGCCCACACCGAGCCAGTACAAATTTTGGCTGATCTTCAGTACGCGCGTTT
>JAUWMS010000173.1 GCA_030613045.1 Candidatus Latescibacterota bacterium
GCCTTCGGTCCCGGCAATGCTGTCTTGATCTCAATCACGTTTTCCCCCTCCGTTGCGTTCACTCAATAAGCGAATCGGCCAAAAGAGAACCTCTCCGTACCAATAGGTCAGCCGAACAAGCGATCCAGTCTATCAAAAAAACGTCGCACATCATCGTGAATTTCGTCCTCCGTCATACCCCGCGCGATCGTTTCACGGGTCAGTTCAATGGCAGGATCATAATGCCGCAACTGTTGAAAAAGTGCCCCTTCGTTTTCAAACAAAATTCTTTTCCCATCCACCGTTTCAAATATATTCGCCCTCACACTTCGCCAGACCTGGCGAGGCGGCAAGGTCAGATTCTCACCGGAAAAAAAATCGAATATGAGTCGTTTAACAGGCTGCGCAAGAAGGTCGTCTTTTAGTCCCAACTGGTGCAAGGCCGCGCGCGCCCAAGCGTCCGGAACAAGCAGATAGTTCTCGATGTTCTTCCGCTGCCATTCATACAAAGCCGGATTGTCGGCATCGGGATAAAAAGTACCTTCACTGTCATAGTCAAGAAGGATGAACCGCTTTGCCTCGGGAATAATCTGCTTCACGCCATCAAAGTGGCGACCCGCGCGTTCTGTCATATCCTTCTTGGAGCCTCCTCGCATAAAATGGAAACAGACCTTGTCGAGCGTTTCTTCCGTCCCTAACACTTGGGACCAGGCACGCAACAAACGCTCATCATCTTCGCCCTCTACATAGAGCATCACCGGTGAATCCGCAAGTTGAGAGATCTCAAAATTGGCCACATCAGCCATTGCCGTGAGGATTTCCGGGGTGGACTCCACCCTTTGAGGAATTTTGTCCTTGTAAAGGAATGAATAAATCTGGCCGACTTGAACCCCTCTGACAAACTCTTCAGCGTGGGTGGCGATTAGAAATTGGGTATTTCTTTCGATGGATTTACTGCTGAAATATTTGAAATAATCCAGAATTTCGCGCTGTAAATGAACGTGCAGATGCGCATCGGGTTCGTCGAGGAGCATGGTGTCCGGATGGTAGCCATACAGAAACGCCAGCAGGGTGAGGGTCTGGTGAAAGCCGCTTCCACCTGCAATAATGTCGTAGGATTTATCCCCTTGTTTGTATTCACAGATAATTCGGGTATCCACGGCATGTTCATACTTCGGCGGCTGCAATCCCACGGAGAACCATTTCCTTACAGCCTGTTGAATATCGCTCCAGTCTTTCGGATTTTGTTCTTTTTGACTTTTTTCCCAAACACGGAGCAGTAGATTTCTAAGCACTCTTCCCGGTTGCGCCTTCCCGACTTCCTGACGTATTACACTATCGTCTATCCATTTTTCCGTATCCTCCAATCCGGAAAAAGGCGGTACATAAACGACGGCTGGCAGTAAAGAAGGGACATCCCCGGCACTTCCCGCCAACCTCCGAAAGTGTTCCCAACCTTCCGCCGGAATAGCATAAATAGATTGAGGGGAATTGTAGCGTAATTTCACGCCAAAGGAGTGTTCTTCACGATCAGCAGTACGCCAGGTAACTTCTATCTCTATCAGAATATACTCTTGTTTTCTTTTACCATTAACCTTCGGGTACCGACGATCGATTCGTTCCGTCCAGAGCAGGCTAAATTCCGGTACTGGAAGGGCGGTAAAATTAGGCAGGACAACCTGTATGCCGGTGCTACCACTGCGTTTGGCGCGATGGAACGCATCGATACAGAATTGCCAGATCGCTAAAGATTGCAACACCGTACTTTTAGCGCTGTTGTTGCGTCCAACGAGGAGATCGAAATGAGAAAACTCATACACTTGTTCTCTGATGCTCTTGAAATTTCTCAGAACGAGTTTAGTGATCATAAAGCTCTCCCAATACTGTTCTCCCTCAAAGGAGTTCAAATATGGAGTGCGGTAACCGTGTTACCGCATGCACCGACGCGGGCGGTGCACTCCAAAACGCTAAACATAATATACAAGGCTACACAAAGTGCTGCAACCTTGAATTTCGCCCATGCTTTCAGAATAAATCGGGTTACAGGTCCATCCTCCACCAATCACCAGCGCGCCTATTTACTCACCACCACCTTCGTATGCCTCAACACCCTATCGCCCAAAGTATAACCTTTCTGAACCTCCTCCATCACCGTACCGCTTTCGTGCTCCTCGCTCTCCATCTGCATGATCGCATCGTGGATATTCGGATCGAAGGGCTTACCCACGGAATCGAAGGGGTTCAATCCCTCGCCCTCCAGCACGTCGTGCAGCTGTCCGAAAATCATCTCAACGCCCTTCTGAAACGATTCCAGGGTCTCGTCGTCTCCTTCGTGATTCAGGGCGCGCTCGAAATTATCCAGCACGGGTAAAAGCTGCGTGACCAAGCGTTCGTTCGCGAATTGAACGAGTTCGCCGAACTGCCTGGCGGAGCGCCGCTTGTAATTGTCAAACTCCGCGGCCAATCGCATCCAGCGGTCACGATGCTGGGCCGCTTCGGCCTGCGCTTTCTCTAATGCGCTTTCTTGCTCTTGCTCCTCCACACCTTCTTCAGCCTGCTTGTCCTGCGCAACCTCAGCCTCAGCCTCAGGTTTAGGCTTCACCTCCACCTTTATTTCCTCCGCCGCCTCTTTCTCCTCCTCCACGTTCTTCTTCTCCGCCACCTCTATTTTCCCCTCTTGCGCTTTCTTCTTTTTCATCAACCTTCCTTTGTTCCAATTTTGGATTTTGGATTTTTGCTCCGCAATGCGCACTCAACGCTCAATCCTGCAACACGTTTCCGACCAACTTAGCCATATAATCCACCAACGCGGTGATCTTCGGGTACGGCATACGCGTAGGCCCGACGATGCCGACCACACCCGCCACGTTCCCCACGCGATAAGGCGCGGTCACCAAACTGCAACCGTGCATCGCATCGGGATCGTTTTCCACACCGATGGTGACGCAGATTCCCGGACGATGGATGCGTTCGCTCAACAAAACCGCGACCGGATCCCGCTCCTCGAACAGGCTCATAAATTCCACCAGGGCTTCGCGATCCTGAAATTCCGGCTGGAAGAACATGTGGGATGTTCCGCCCACATGGAGGTCCTCCGAATGCTGAAACTGGAACACCTCGTCCGCCTCGTCCACGAATATCCGAAGCAGCTTGGGATCGCCCTTCGAAACGGACTGCATGCGCTCCTTCATCGAGTTCTGAATCTCCTCGATCGTCAGTCCGGAGAGACGTTCGTTGAGCACGCGCGCGGTCTCGGAAAGTTCCTCCGGTTTGACCTTCGAGGTCACTTCGAGCACCATCGTCTTGGCCAGACCGGATCGGATGGTCAGTACGACCAGAATCCGCCGTTCGGTCAACGATACCAACTCGATTTTATGGAGGACGCCCATATCGAATCGGGGAGAGAGCACGATCCCCAGTTGGTGGGATACATCGCCGATCACCTTGCAGATTTGTTCCAGGATATCCTCGGCGCGGTGTTCCTTCATAGCCGCTTCGACTTTTTGACCGATTTCCACCTTCTCTTCTTCGGACAGGGTTTGCTGAGACATCAAGCTATCCACGTAAAACCGATACCCCTTATCCGTCGGAATGCGTCCCGCGGACGTGTGCGGCTGCGATACGTAGCCCATCTCCTCCAGATCCATCACGATATTCCGGATCGTAGCGGAGCTGATGCCCAAATGATATCGTTTGGAAAGGGTTCGCGATCCCACCGGGACGGCCAGGGTAATATACGAGCGAATCAACGATTCCAGGACCGCTTTATCTCGCTCCGATGGTTCATTCATAGTTCAACTCCTGAATACAAGATGAAAAATCTTCTGAACATCCCATGCTTATCAGCTTCGGATCAATCGGATACAGTCCGTTCTAAAAATGCCGCTCTATTTTCAGGGGTCAGGGGTTAGAGGTTGGGGGGCTGGTTTCCCCTGTTCCCTGATCCAAAAACCTGTCAAACGTGAAGCGTTTGTTTAAGCGTATCGGCAATCCACTGATTCAGGCTTTTTCCTTCTGCACCCGCTCTTGCGGCTATTTCGCCATGCAGATACCGGGGGATTCTCAGGTCGAACTTGCCGGAATAGGCCTTGAATGGTTCAATGTCTTTTTCTTTACACACTTCAAGGAATACATCCAGCGATTTCCTGAACTCCCGGCGCAGTTCATCAGGTGTCTTACCGTAAAAGTCCGCGCCGCCGTTGAGCCCAAGAATTTCACCCCGAAACATATCCATACCAGGGTCATACTCGATTTTGGCTCTATAACCATCAACCGTCATGATGTTCATGGTGTCACCCCATGGTGCTCCAGCCATCTACGAATGCTGACAACAGCCCCCTTGTCCGTATCCGGTGAAGGATGCGGCCTATGAAAAACCTTGATCTCACCAAACAAAATGACCGCAACTCTGGAGACTTTTCGCTCGCTGACTTCAGCTCCGAGAGCCAAAAACAGCGCCTCAATGTCGTGCCATTTCAGATTGCCGCTGACCGGTCTCTTGAAAATGAACTCCAATGTTTTGCGATGTTTTTGTTTCATGTTGTAGCCAATAATAATAGAATTGAAGGCATTTGTCAAGTCAAAATCATATTTATAGGTTGACGAGAAGGGATAAAAGTTGTATATTTAATGACAAACTGCGAAGTCACTTGTGGGGCAACAGGCAAGCCTCCACGCGCCCCGCAAGGACGCGGGGTTCTGGTGCATTCGTAATTTACGTTTTACATTTTATGTTTTTCAATTTGCATTTTTCATTTTTCATTTTATGAGAGGTATCTATGACCACATCTTCCGTTTCAGAGCGTCGGCTCAGCGAGGTATTGGGCATTCTTCTGATTGCCCTGTCCGTGCTCGTTGCGATCAGTCTCGTTTCGCATTCGTACGAGGATTATCCGAATTCCGACCTCAAAGCCGCTCAGGCGCAAAATTGGGCGGGAAAAATCGGGGCACAGATCTCTGATAAGCTCTTTTTCGCATTTGGCTATGGCGCTCTGGTGACGCCTGTGTTGCTGTTCCTGTGGGGGTGGAATCGGGTGCGTAAAGAGGCTATGCATAAGCTACTCGCCAGAACAGTGGGGATTCTAGTGCTGCTGGTGCTCTATTGCTCGGCCTCTGCGTTGCCCCCTTGGGATCGCAGTACGGCTTTTAAACTCGGGGGAACTATGGGATGTGGGTTAGCCTTTAAGTTTTTCATCCCCTATCTAGGGCGTATCGGAGCAGCCATCCTCGTCGTGGCTTTGGGAGCGGTCGTGCTGATTTTGGCTACGGGCCTATCCTTCGGCTGGATCTTTGCCCTTCTTGAAAAAGTGAAAAACATACGGCTCCCCTTCAGGCGAAAGAAAGCGGTACGCAAGCCGCAAAAGCCAAAATCGCCTCCAAAGCGGAAGGAGCGCGTCGAATCCAAACAGGAAGACGTCACAACAATCAGGCGGGAAAGCGTTGCGGCCCCCTCTATGATCGAGTTTCATAAACCGGAGATTATCGAGCCGGACAAGGAAGAAAAAGGAATGCCCGCTCAGGCGGAAGCCTTGATCCCGCCGACTCAGCCTCTGGAGATTCTTTACCGGTTGCCCGCCTCTTCTCTGCTCGATCCCCCATCGGACAAGGGCGAGCGGCAGAGCAAAGAAAAGCTCCTCCAGAACGCAGAGACCTTAGAAGCGCGGCTGGAGGATTTCGGCGTGCAGGGCAAGGTCGTTCAGGTGCGGCCCGGCCCGGTGATCACGCTGTACGAAGTGGAACCCGCTCCCGGGATCAAGGTCAGTCGCATCGTGAGCCTCTCCGACGATCTGGCGATGCTGATGCGGGCGAGCCGCATTCGGATTCAGGCGCCGATTCCGGGACGGGGCGCAGTGGGTATCGAGATCCCCAATCCAAAGCCCGCCATCGTCTCGCTGCGGGAAATCATGGAATCCGAGGAATTTGTAAATTCACCCGCCAACATTCCACTTGCCCTGGGGAAAACCATCGCCGGAGACCCCTTCTGCGCGGATCTGGCTGCCATGCCGCATCTGTTGATCGCCGGGGCCACGGGAAGCGGCAAGTCGGTGTGCATCAATACCTTGATTTCCAGCATCCTCTTCAAATCTTCGCCCGAGGATGTGCGTTTCATTATGGTGGATCCAAAAATGCTGGAATTGTCCATGTACAACGACATCCC
>JAUWMS010000186.1 GCA_030613045.1 Candidatus Latescibacterota bacterium
AAACGCCTGACCAGAGCCATACTGGAAGGACTATGTCCAGAGTTGGCGTTCAGTTAGGGGAAAGGACCAGGAAGCACTCATGAATCCTTATAATACGGCATAATAGGGCCCATTGAAAGGCATTTCAAGCCATGCTCGGGGCATGACCGCCAGCAAACCCCCCTGCCTTGACCCCACGCTCAAAAATGAGCTCTGCAACACAAAAAAAAACGAAATGCTCGAAAAAGAGTTCTTAATAGAACCTATTTTCCTACAGAATCTGGTGACTGGTGATTGGTGAGTGGTGACTGGTGATTGGTGAGTGGTGAGTGGTGATCCGTTGCTGCTTACTAAGTTCCAATGAAGGCCTTTGCGTTTATGGATTTGAAGGTTCTCCATGGGTAATACCGCCCCTTGAAATTTTTTGGTTATGTTCATCGTATAGGAATTTTCATTTTTTGTTTGATTCAGTTTCCGGGCAGAATTCTTTCCAATTAGGAGGCCAGGAAGCCTGGAGAAAGACAATCCCTACGCAGGCCCTCTCCTGGTTTCCTGGATTCCTGATAGAAAACACGCTCTGCTTATCGAAGATTTACCAAAGCTTGCCCGAAGGGTGCTAAGTGCATCGTATAGAAATTTTCATTTTTTATTTTGGGGTTGGTTCGGGATTTTGTAATCCCGAACCAACTTATTGAAAAGGTTCTGCTGGTTCACGGAGACACGAAGTCACCTAAGACAGGGGGTAGAAGTTCTCCGCGTCTCCGTGTTTTCCTGGTGCGGATCGCCCAATTTTTTCCGGAGCGATGGGGAAGCATTTTTTCAAAGCCAATTTTTGGCTAAAGGGCACGTCCACGAGTGCCGATTGAGAGAATGATGGGTTGTTCTCAACGGCGCTGTTCAGGATTCTAAGTTTCAATGACTGCCGCTTGCTTTAAGGAGGTGATGGAAGGCTGCAGGCGGAGTGGGATTGGGGCAGTTGGGGTTCAAATTTTACTCGCGTAGCCTGCATTATTCACGAGTCCGGGGGTTCACGCTCGTGTTCGGGTTTTTCTCAAACCCTCCCGAAAACTGAGTAGGGAAAATGGAATCATTTTCCCTTAGGGGAAATAGAATGCTTTCCCCCTCCAGATTTACAAATAACGCAGGATAGTTGTTTCTTCGTAACTCGCTGTTTTCCAAAGGAGGAACCAAAATGGGACAGCAGCAACTTCTGTTGATCGTGGTCGGCGTGGTGATCGTTGGGATCGCCGTGGCCGTCGGCATTCAGATGTTCGGCGAGCAGTCCGCGCAGGCGAATCTGGATTCGGTGATCGGTGATCTCCAGAGCATCTCCGCACGGGCGCACCAATTTTATCTCAAGCCGACGAGTATGGGCGGCGGCGGCCGCTCCTTTTCGGGGCTGACCGCGGATGCTTCCGGTCTGGCGAAGCTGACTACACGAGGCACGAACGATAATGGGACCTATTCCATTGTCACGGCCGGAGACGCCTCGGAAGTCGTGGTTCAGGGCGCCGGTGTCGAGGACGGGGATGGCGATGGCAACACCATTCAGGTGAAGCTCTGGGTGCGTGCGGATGTGGATGACGATTCCCTGTCGATTGTGTACCGGTGAGCGATGCCGGGCTGAAAGGAAAGGGCAAGTCTGCGGTTGGCGAGGATAGGCTTGCCCTTTTGTTTTGATGAGGAATGATCGGTAGTTTCAACATTTGTTCGCGCACTTTTTCACCCGCTCATTTTCCCACTTTTCCGTGCAAAATCCCGACCGGAAATTACTGAGAGGATAGGCGCCATGGCCGAATTTCGGTATCAAGGGTTGAACGTGTCGGGGCGGCACGTGCAGGGAACGCTCAATGCGAGCAGCATGAAAGAGGCGAAGCATCGGGTGGAGGAAATCGCCGCGAGTCGGCATTTTCGCGTCATTGCGCTGCAGAAGCGGGTGACGTTTGTGTATAAGGTGCGCAAGGGAACGGAGAAGCCGGTTCGGGGGGAGCAGAAGGCGTTTTCGAAGGAGGACGTGGAGGCTGCGCTCGGTCGGATGGGGGTTCAGGTGCTTCGTGTACAGCGGAAGCTCCTGGATTTTAAGATGAAGCCGCCCTTTAACGACGTGGTGCTGTTCATTCGGCTTTCCGCGGACTTGCTCCGGGAGAAGCTTCCCTACGAGGAAGTGCTTCAGATGATGATGGGGGACATTCAAAGCGCAAGCTTGAAGGAGGCCATTCGGGAGATCCAACAGGAACTCAAAGAGGGGAAGGACGGCGAGGAGGTGTTCGGAAAGCAGGAAGGAGTATTGGGAAAATTCGCCGCCCACATGCTCGGGGTGGCGTCCAAGAGCGGAAATATGGTGGAGATCTATGAGACTACGGCTAAATTTTTGGAGCGCAATCAACAGTTCAAGAAGGATCTGAAGAGCGCATTGGTCATGCCGGCGATCACGATGGTGGCGCTTTTGGCAGCGGTGGGGTTCTACGTGGCGTACATCTTCCCCAAGACGGCGTCGCTGTTCACGAAATACGATTTCGAACTGCCGCCTATGACCTCGGCCACGCTTCAATTGAGCGCTTTTCTTCAACACAATGTGCTTTATTTTGTGGTTGTTTTCATGGTGCTGGGAGGAATTATCTTCCAGTTCGTGCGGAGTCGTAAAGGAAGATTGTTTGTAGATCGGTGGATGATCCGGATTCCCGTGGTGGGATCGCTGTTGCACAAGACCAGCATCGAGATTTTTTCGCGCGTGTTCTATGCGCTGTACAGTGGTTCGGGCGAGAATATGGAGCCGATCCGAATCGGCGCCGAGGCCTGCCAAAATAAGTATATGGAGGCGCGCATCAAAAACGTGGCGATGCCGATGATGTTGAAGGACGGACGGGGTCTGGTGGAGGCGTTGGAGGCCACCGGAGTGTTCACGGACACGGCCATTTCGCGCTACCGTTCGGGTGTGGAGACCGGGACGATCCGCAAGACGGCTCTGCAGTTGGCGGAGTATTACGAACGGGATACCTCGTATCGGATGAAGAGTGTGGTGGAGTTCATCAATGTCAACATTTCTCTGATCATTATGCTCATTATGATCGGTTTGACGATCGTGTCGTCCGAGACGGCGACGATTAAGCCGAGTTATTGAGGCGTGAGGCGTAAAACGTAAAGCGTGATGCGTAGAGCGTGGTGATTGGTGAGTGGTGCGCCGGATTTCGGAATTCTCCGGAGGCCTCTCAGGAAGGGCAAAAATGGACGTCCCCAAACCTGAGTTCAAGTTGTGATCGTGCAGAGGATATGGGCATGGTTCGGGTGATTCAGGGAAGTTCTTCCGAACCGTGAACGGAACAACATGGAGTTCACGGAAAAGGTTTGGCGGAATTTCACGTTTTACGTATCACGTTTTAGAGAGAAGTGGACCTTATGGCATCTGGAAATCGGGAAAAAAAGCGCGAATCCGGCTTGAGTCGGGGCGCGTACCGCATCGGCGATTTTCTCAAGGAAAAGGGGCGTGTGGATGCCGAGACGATTGAGCAGGCGATCGCCATTCAGCGGGAACGGCCCGAAACCCGGGCGGGGGCACGACAGCGTCTCGGGGATATTCTGACCGAGGATCTGGGCGTAGATCGTCACATAGTGTACCAGTCGCTCGCGGAGCTTTACGGTTTTCGTGAGATCCATATCGAGCCGAAGACGATGGAGGAGGAGCGCCTAAGCGCCGTCCGCGAGTTGTTGGACCGGTTGCCCGATGAAGTTCGGACCCAAGTACTCAATAAACGGGTGATCCCCTTCCCGGAGGGGCCGGAAGCCAGTGGGACATTGCAAATTCTGGCGGCGGATCCCACGGAGCCATTTATCGAGACCTTGGCGTCGCGTCTCGGGCATCGGAAGTACGAGGCGGCCTACGTCCGGCTCGAGGTGCTGGATGAGCTGATTGACCGGATCGCGCCCCCGAAAAACGAATTTTTAGAGCTGATCGAGGAAGCCACTCAGGCGGCGGAGGTCATCGAGGAGGAGGAGAAGGTCCGAATTGATGAAGAGGCATTGGACGCCGAGATCAATCAAAGTCTGCTTGGGAGTCTCGTGGAGGGGAGCTTGGTGGAGGCGGTTCGGCGCGGGGTCAGCGATATTCACATCGTCCCGCAGGAAGGGAATCGGGTGGAGTTCCACTTCCGGGAGGATGGCAAGCTGTATCTGTGGCATACCCAGGAGGGCACCAAGCCGGAGGCGGTTTCGGCGGTGCTCAAGGACCGGGCCATCAACGTAGATCGTTTTGAGCGGGAGCGGGCGCAGGATGGGTTTATTCAGCGGAAGATTGACGGACACCTGCTTCGGTTTCGTGTGTCCGTGCTTCCGATTGTAGGCGAGGAGTTCGAGCGCAAGTTAGAGAGCGTCGTGATCCGTATCCTGGATGATCGAAAGGTGATCACGGATCTGGAAAAACTCGGTCTCCAGGGCAAGACGCAGGAGGCGTTTGTTCAGTCCATCAAAAAGCCTCAGGGCATCGTGATTTTGACCGGCCCTACCGGGAGTGGGAAGAGCACGACGCTGGTGGCGGCGCTTTACTATGTGATGGATCCTTCGGTGAACGTGCTGACCGTGGAGGATCCGGTCGAATATATGATCCGGGGCGCCCGACAGATCAAGATCAATCCGGATAAGCTGAACTTCGAGCAGGCGGTCCGGGCGATCCTGCGGCACGATCCGGATATTGTGATGGTGGGCGAGATGCGGGATCTGGAGACCGCGCAGATTGCCATTAAGCTGGCGAACACCGGACATTTGACGTTTTCGACGCTGCATACGAACGATGCGCCGAGTGCGGTGTCCCGGCTCTATAAGATGGGCGTGGAGCCGTTTTTGATCGCCAACGCCATCAACGTCGTGGTGGCTCAGCGGTTAGTGCCCACCCTGTGTTCGAACTGTAAACGCGTTATCGAAAATCTGGATCCATCGGTTCCTCTGAGCCTGGGATTCACGGAGGAGGAGATCGAGGCAGTCCCGTTCTACGAGGCGGTGGGATGTGAAGCGTGCCGAATGGGCTATAAGGGGCGCGCCGGGATTCACGAAGCCCTGCTGTTTACCAAAAATATCCGCCGGTTGATCCTGAGGGCGGGGGAAACGGTAGATGAGGAAGCGATCCGGGAGCAAGCTGTCGAGGATGGGATGATGAGCCTGCGAGCCTCCGGACGGGAACGGATCAAACAGGGGATCACGACGTTTGAGGCGGTGGCGGCGGCTACGACGGAGTGAGCTTCATTGCGGATTGGGGATTGCGGATCGCGGATTGAAACCTCACCGCAAAGCCGCAAAGAGCGCAAAGAACTTCAACACCTGGATTTTGTATTGCAGATTGCGGATTGGGAAATAGGCATTTCAAAAATTTCAAAAAATTGCCTGCGATCAAAGCTCAAGCAATCTTTGAAATCTTTGAAATCTTTGAAATTCAGGCAATGGGGAAGGGAGAGGGAGGGAGATGAATACGGGGCAAATGCTTCTGATTTTGGGGGCGATGGCTTTGTTGTCGGTGACGATGCTGTCGGTCAACAGGGTGCTGGTGGAGCACGGGGAGGCGAGTGTGGAGGGCGTGTCCCGGCTGGGTGCGACGTCGCTCGCGCAGGGTTTGATCGAGGAGGCGATCGGGAAAGGATTTGACGAGGTGGTGCTGTCCAATCCTCCGACCTCCTTGCCGGCATCTTTTACTCCGGCCGGGAGCCTGGGGCCGGAGACCGGGGAGAGCTATCCGAATTACGATGATATAGACGATTTCAATGGAATCAGCCGAACGGATACCACGGAGGCCGGGATGGACTATACCATACAAGCCGAGGTGGAGTACGTGGATCCGGCCAATCCGGACGGCCCGGCGGAAGCCTTGCCCACGTTTTTCAAACGACTGAAGGTGACGGTGTCCAGTCCCTACTTGTCGAACGATACGGCGCTGTATTATTTGGCGGGTTATTGGGGGAATTGAGATATTGGTGATTGGTGAATGCGTG
>JAUWMS010000335.1 GCA_030613045.1 Candidatus Latescibacterota bacterium
CAACGCCGCCTCGTCTATCACCGCGCCACGGGAGGTGTTCACGAGGAAGACCCCCTGCTTCATCGTCGAAAACGCCCCCTCCGAGATCAAGCCGCTGGTCTCCTCGTTCAGGTGCACGTGGACGGTGAGGATGTCCGCTGAACGCAGGAGGGTCTCAAAATCCACCTGAGTCACAAAATCTTCACCGATGGTCTTGTAGGGGTCGCAGGCCGAGACGCGCATCCCGAAAGCGTGGCCGTAGCGCGCCATCATCTCTCCCAGCCGGCCGTATCCGATGATGCCCAGGGTTTTGTCCAAAAGCTCATGGCCCCGGAAATCCTTGCTGCTCCATACTCCCTGCTTGACCGCATCGAAGGCAAACGGAATCCGCCGCGTGATCGAAAGGATCAGCCCGAAAGCCAGTTCCGCGGTGGCGGTGACTTTCTTCAAAAACTCGATGTCGTTTTTGAGGGACATCACCTCAATGCCGAACTCGGCCGCACTTTTCAGGTCAATGTGATCCGTTCCGGTGGATGGCGTGGCAATGAGCTTCAGGCGTTTGGCTCGCCGCAGAATCCTCTCGTCTAAGGATACATCCAACGAGGGGAGCAGGGCATCGTACTCCCCGATGACTTCGAGGAGACGGGGGTATTTGTACTCCTCGTAGTTCACCTCCCCAACGGATTCCAGTATTTGTTTGGCCTCTGGTATGTGGGCGATGGAGCAGTTGCACAGGATGCGTGGGTGAGCCATTTTCCTTCCTCTCTTTGCCTTGTTCGTAGTGTGCACTTCAGTGCATCAAACAAGGTCTGATGAACTTTGATTCAATTTGGGGATAATGAACAGTTGGAGTCACCGCTTCAGCGGTTTATCATAAACCCGTGAACGGGTAACTCCGGATGATTAGCGAAGTTTTGAGTCAAATTTTATGAGACCTCACTACGAACCTTTTACCGCTTCTCCACGCTATCCCCGCCCAATGATTTCCGAGCACGCCGCCAAATTGGGATGATCCAGAGGCAACCGGCTGATCGGAAATTCCGTGATCCCAACCAGATTCTCCGGATGGGAGAGTTTATCGCGCACCCGTTTCACCTTCTCCACCTCCTCACGGATCGAATCGGGCGTTCGGGGCTGCCATCCCCAATATCCCTTGTTCCATCCGGCATCGGCGGCCGTGGGATCGAGCATGACCCAGGTCGGACCCTCATTGCAGAGGTGCTCCCAGATATAGAAGCACTCGTCCTCCGGATGATCGATGATCTGATGATGCACAAAATCCACTCCCGTGGTGCGGTGATTGAATTTGGAGTGCAGCATGCCGGTGCATCCGGTGTCGAAATGTTCCCGTTTCTCCGCCTCCAAGGTCACGCCTACTTCGAGCGAGGAAGAGATGGCTTTGCAGAAATCCACCGTCTCTTTGACCCGTTGCGCATTTCGGATAGACCAGTATTCCATAATCTCATCGGGTTGTTTCAGGTCCATCTCGTGCCCCATAATTTCCCGGAATCGCTCGCGGCTCTCAGGATTCACATAAGGGCCGAAACATTTCTGTTGATCCAGAATAATCCCGTCCGCCTTGTCCGGGCCGCTCGTGTACCGGCGGAGCAACTCGCCGAGAAGGCCGTAATAGTATTCCATAAACTCCGGAATGTCCCAGCAGCACGCCTCACTTTGCTCGATGCTCCCGTCCGATTGCAGCTGCAGCGCGCGCCAATCGTCGTGTTCGGGGTAAAGCCACCGGTGCTTGTTGTTGATGGTGCGCAGGTAGAACTTGACGTCCGCCGCGTGGCACCGCCTAATCAATTCGGGCACGTATTCGGTGTCCGGCTGCGCGTTGGGGCAGTGCGGGTTGCGGTATTGGGGATAGGCTTCACTCGGCCAGTCCAGGCCCACCTCGTATTCCCAATCTTTGCGGGCAGAGGTCTCCGGATAGTAGGAATCGGGCAGAATGAACAGCGTGAGCGCATTTATGCCGCGAGGAGCCGCCGACTTCAGAAGGCGATCAAAATAGTCCAACGTCAATACGTCACAGGTAATGAAAGACGTACACGCCTCTAAGACACGTATGGGAATCCGATTCATGCTGTTGTCAAACGCCGCCATTTTTTTCTCCCCATTATGGTCATGAGCCTCTTGCAAAAGTCATAAAGTAGCCGTCATTTCGCAGGGGTTAGTAGGTCTAGCCGTTCTTGTCTGACATAGTCTGACCTGGATGACACAAAGATGTAACAGACAGGAATGTCTGTTCTACCAAGCTCTTATAAAAGGTTTATACGATAAATTTTTCGGACTTTTGCAAGAGCCTCTCATGTAAAGTGTAAAGGATTTTCCATTTCACACGGGATGTTTCAAAGCTTCCATAGCCGCTTTGGAAACCTACCGCGAATGCCGCTAATCTTCGCTAGTGGCCAAGAAAGTCTTAATTCGCGTTTATTCGCGTTCATTCGCGGTTCGCTTAAATGAAGGATGGCGCTTCTTCTCCCATAATCTCAGAAAACCAGATCCATCTTTTGAACCTCTTTCGTCCGGGCATAACGGATGTTTTGGAGAACACGCTCGGCCACTCTTTCGCAGGCCTCCGCCGTGCTGCTTGAAGTATGCGGTGTGAGAACCACATTCGGAAGCGTTCGTAAATCTTTTTCCGGGTGAACCGGCCGATAGGGTTCGTTCTGGTAAACATCCAGGGCGGCGCCGGCCAATTTCCCCTTGGCAAGCGCATCGTAAAGCGCATCCTCGTCCACCAAAGACCCTCTCGCCGTGTTGATGAGAATGGCGCTCGATTTTAAGACGCGCAATCGGTCGGCATTCAAATAGTGATGGGTCGCTTTGTTCGCCGGAATGTGCAGCGAGAGTATATCCGCCGCGGAGGCGATCTCAACGTAATCCTTCGAGGCTCTTTCGATCCCGTATTTTTTTTCCAGTTCCTCCGGAGCCGGAAGCCGGGTGTCGCAGCCGAAGACCCGGGCTCCGAAACCCAAGGAAGCAATTCTGCTGACCTGCTTCCCGATCGCGCCCAATCCAATGACCGCCCAGATTTTCCCCTTCAGCTCCGTGCCCAATCGGGGCGTCCACGTTCCCGCCCGCATGTTCTTGTCTAAAACGGCAATGTTTCTCAAAAGGGCGCCGGCAAGAAAAAGGGTCTGTTCGGCAACCGCGCCCTCGAGCACTCCCGGCGTATTGATGACGAACAGCGCGTGTTCTTTTGCCTGAACCGGGTCAATCCCGTCGTAGCCCACCCCAAACCGAGCGATGACGCCGTGGGCCGGCAGAGACGCATACAGCGGGCCGCCATACTTTTCCACGCCAAGCACCACCGCGAAGGCATTTTTTCCCCGGATCAGCCTGGCAAGGGGCTCTTCCGCGGATGGACCGGGTATGATCTCCAGATCGGACGCCGAAGCGAAGACTTCCTGTCCTTTCCGGTATTCCAATTCCGTTACGATAACGACCGGCTTCTTCATGTTGTTTCTCCCGACGTGGAGAGATAGAAAGTGGGAAAGTGAGAAAGTGAGAAAGTATGCAAAAAACGCTGGTATTCAAAATTTTCGCTCACTGTTACATCCGCTCATGCTTTTTTTGGGGCTTGTCGAAAGCATTTATTTGGAGGAGTTTTTTCCATAGCGCCAGTGGTGTCGAATCTTCCGGGACATCGTTATTCTTCACCCTCTCACCTTCCCACTTTCTCACTTTCTCACGCTCTCGTTGTTACGGACCACCGTCACCCGGATGATCCGGAACGAATAATGCACATCATCGGGATAGTTGTCGTCCGTCCAGGCGCATATTTCCGATCCACCTGAAATGGTTACTTTCGCTGATTTCGGGATCTCAAAGATGGCGCTGCTCATTCCCGCAAGAGGATTTTCCCGAACATTCGATTTCATTTGGAAGGCATCGTTTCCGCCCCAGACTTTCTCTACCCGCGCTTTGGGAATCTCCGGATACGTCCGGCCCTGTTCATCTCGGATTGGGTCGTCACATTGAGCCAGCCAGTTATCCGCTCTCAGGTGCATGCCCCAAAGATTATTGATCCGGTATCGCACGGCTGCCGCTCCCGGCACATCCACATCTCTTTAAAATTCTGATAGGGGTACGGCCTCCAACTGTACAAATCCCGGCGGAACACATGCCGAACCGATGACGGCTACCCGGACAATCGGCTCGCTCTCGACAATCTCGATGGTATCGGGCGGTAAATGACGCTTATCCGCGCCAATAGAATTGACGGGATTTATCTCCACGCCATGAAACTCCTGGCCTCGCAAATACCGCCTGTTCAGCGTGATATTGGCGTAATTGAAGGGCATGTGGTACTCGTA
>JAUWMS010000084.1 GCA_030613045.1 Candidatus Latescibacterota bacterium
CGTTATCTTTTTATCCTCCGGATGAGCAGGAACGACTCCTAGTCGTTCGTCGGCGACCTAGACGCAATGGCAAACCGTTATGAAACCAATTGCCGATATGACACGACTGGAACTGGGAGGTCGCGTTTTCGCCGAGTTTCAGAAGAATGGTTCCTCTCGTTCCCACGCTCTGCGTGGGAACGCTTCCCCGACGCGCTATGTTATCGAATTGAAACCCGCAGATGCAGATGTGACGGAGTTCAACTCCGTCACATCCTTGGTGAATTCCGACCTCTTGGCAAGGACGACATTCAAATTGGTTCGGGATTACAAAATCCCGAACCAATCCCAAAATAGCAAATGGAAATTCCTACACGATCAAGCTGATTACCAGGGTCACGGTGGGCCGGTAATTGCGGACTCTATACAGCCTGGCGACAAGTATTTGAGCAAACAGAAATGAATCAGCAAAAAAGGGGAGGATGATGGAGCGCTTCACGATTTCCCGGGATGACCGATACCATGAGGCATGGCCGAATATCTGTATCGCAGCGAACGGCAATCTGGTGTGTAGTTATTCGGAGGCCGACGTACACGGAGGAGGAGCCGTCCCGAGTGCGGTGGTGCGCGTCAGCGAGGACGAAGGCCGCACCTGGTCAGAGCCGATCGTCGTGGATACGCTGCTTAACCGACCCAGGGACGGGTTCATGATGTGCCGGTCGGTCATTCGGCTTCAGGACGGGTCGCTGCTGCTGGCGGTTGACTGGACCCGGACCGACTTCACTCGGCCTCCGGGAGCTCCGCACAACTGGAGCAACGATCCTGCCAATGGAGCCTGTGGCGAGGTCCGGCTGTACCGAAGTTTCGACAACGGTCAGACGTGGACCGGCCCGGAAAAGACGGGATGCCTCGCGGTAAGCTTGAACATCAAACAGATGAGTGACGGCACCCTTTTCATCTCGGCTGAACACTACCATGCCTCGGGTCAATGGTGGTCGCAGATGCTCTATCGTTCAAGGGACAACGGCAAGAGCTGGTCCGATCCGATCACCGTGCTGAACGATCCGAGGTGGGACGCGAACGAGGGCGACATCGTAGAAATGCCCGGCGGCGAACTGGTGATGTACCTTCGCGAGAACCGGACGAGAACCATGATTGGCATGAAGGCCATCTCTTACGATGGAGGCGCTACCTGGGAAGGCCCTTTCGCCGCCGGAAAGTGGCCGATAAATGGCCGGGTTGCGGCGGGCCTGCTTGGCAGCGGCGACGTGCTGGTGATGCACCGCGTGGGTGGATTTGCGCTCCAGCACCAGTTTGGTTTCTTTGTCGAGTCGCCCGAGACGGCCCTGGCAAAGCTTCCGTACGACGACCGGGCCGGGCTTCAGCCTCCGGCCGGCTTGCGCTGGGGTATCATAGACAATGACACCAGTGCGTATCCGGACTACGGGTACGGCGGCTGGGAGGAACTGCCGTCGGGCGATGTGTACGCGGTCAATTATATCGTTGACGATGCGCCACGGAATCGCCCGCAGATCCGCGGGTATCGCATCTCACGCCGGGAACTGTTAGACCCCACCCGCGACATGGATATTGATTTTGAGTCGCCGGCCTTCAAACGTGGCAAGCTGAACAGCCAGCATGGCTGGGTGCAACAGAAACCGGAGTTCTGGTACACACGCGGTTTGGCGCCGGGCACGTTGGGTAATTTGGGCAACTACGTGATCGTGGACCACTCCGGCGAGCATTCCCATACCGGCAAAGGCAGCATCACCGGCACCCGTAGCGAGGGTGGCGGAGAAGAGGTGCTTCGTCGTGATATAGGGCCATACGACCTGCTTCAAGAGGACATTCAGATCAGTCTGACCCACAGTGGCCGTCAGCAGTTTGGCATTTTTCGTGTCCTGGACGCGAGCGGGCAGACCATCGTGGAGCTGCGCTCCGATTTCGTCCACGAGCGGCTATGGGTCCAGCACGGCAGCGGTTATTTCAGCGTGTCGGAGGTGGACTGCACGCAAGACTGGTGGCGGACAAAGCTGTCCTTTACGAAGGGTGTGCTCAAGGTCTTCACCCATCGGGCTGACGAGAGCGGTTTCGGCCAGCCTTGGTGCACCATTCCACTGACCGATGGCAGCGAATATGAAATCACGAACGAGGTGAACATGGACCTGGTCGGGACGGGCAAGCTGGACCGGATCATTGCCTCGATTGTGGTGGTGCTGGGCGGGAAGGGGGCGTTGTACTTCGACGGGATCGAGATTCGTACGAACCGGGCCGGCGTTTATAGGGTCGGCGATTCCTCCGTAGAATAGCCGTACGCGGACTGAAGTGATTTTCATTTTGGGGTTGGTTCGGGATTTTGTAATCCCGAACCAACTTGATGGTATAGGAATTTTCATATTTATCATTGCCCCTCAGAGGCTTGCGAAAGCCCCGCGATGGGCGCTAAGTTTTTTTACTTCTGTTGAGCAAATGGATAATAACTAAAAAAAGATGAATAGATGGATAGCAAAAAGACATTCAATGACCTTGGACTTTCAGAGAAAATACTGGACGCAATCAACAAAAAGGGGTTTGAAGAGCCGACCGCAATTCAGGCCATGACGATCCCGGTAATGCTGAGAGATGATACGAATATCATCGCGCAGGCCCAAACAGGCACGGGCAAAACAGCGGCGTTTGGATTGCCTCTGATAGAAATGGTGAACACAAAATCCAAAGCAGTTCAGGCGCTCATTCTGGTTCCTACACGAGAGTTAGCCATTCAGGTATCGGAAGAAATCAGTTCACTCAAAGGAGACAAGGGGATCAAGGTCGTACCGATATATGGTGGTCAATCTATTGATCAGCAGTTGCGCGGACTGAAAAAAGGGGTGCATATTGTAGTCGGGACCCCAGGCAGGATAATTGATCATCTGAACAGAAGGACACTAAAGCTTGGGGGAATCGAGCACCTGATCCTCGATGAGGCGGATGAAATGCTGAATATGGGATTCATCGAAGATATGGAAGAGATCATGAAGCATACGAATCCCGACAAACGAACGCTCTTGTTTTGCGCGACAATGCCGGAAAGGATAAAGGCCCTTGCACACAAATACATGGATGGTTATGAGCTTCTTACCGCGAGGAAAGAGCAACTGACCACGAATCTGACGGAGCAAATATACTTTGAGGGTAAAGCCACTGATAAATTTGAGGCGCTATGCAGGATCATTGACATTGAAGATGGTTTTTACGGGTTGGTTTTCTGCAGAACAAAGAGTGATGTGGATTCTGTGGCAACCCATCTAATGGATAGGGGATATGACGCGGAAGCTATTCATGGAGATCTTTCACAGGTGCAAAGAGAAAAAACGCTGGGAAATTTCAGGAAACAAAGAGTCAATGTTCTTGTAGCAACGGACGTTGCGGCACGTGGAATTGATGTTATTAACCTCACCCATGTTATAAACTATTCACTCCCTCAGGATCCGGATTCGTATGTTCATCGAATAGGTCGCACGGGAAGGGCCGGGAATGAGGGCACCGCTATTACGTTTATTACTCCGAGTGAGTATAAGCGACTGATGTTCATACAGCGGGTGGCCAAGGCTGATATCAGGAAATCGAAAGTGCCAAAAGTAGAAGATATTATCAAAGCCAAAAAGAAAAAGATAACCAATGATCTGACTGCTATTCTTGAAGATAAGATTGATACGGATTACTACAACTGGGCCAAGAAATTGCTTGAGGATAAGCATCCGACGGAAATGCTGGCTGCCCTGCTTAACTATAGTTTCGAGGGAGACCTCAATCCTGATGCCTATGGTGAAATAACAGAGGTCGGCGCAAAGGGGAAGCAACTTGATCAAGAGGGTAAGGCACGGCTTTTTGTCGCACTGGGTAAGAAAGACAAGATGAATCCAAAAAAACTTGTTAAGCTTATTATGAGCAGAGTCTCAATCAAGCATCAACATATCAGAGATATACGGATAATGGACAAATTCTCTTTTGTAACGGTTCCTTTTGAAAAGGCAGAGGGAATCGTCGTCAGTTTCAAAGAAAAGGGGCAGAGGCCGCTCATTATCCATGCCAAGAAAGAAACGGATAGCAAGGGCAAGCAACGGACGCGCAGGCCGCGCCGCTGATGTGAGGCGTAGGCGCCTAAATCCTAAAAAGGAGGTTCAAATGGCCCTTACAGATGAAGAAAGAAGAAGGATTTTCGAGGAAGAAAAATTGAGAAAGGAAATGAAGGGTAAAAATGTAGTAGTTTCCGTAATCCTTTCAGGGCTGCTTCCTGGGTTGGGTGATCTATTCTGTGGAAGTTGGATAAAGGCCCTCGTGTTTTTTGCCTTGGATTTCCTCGCCTTTATCTTGATGTTTGCGATGGGTATTGGTGTTCTTTTATATGCACCTGTATGGGTTTGCGGACTCATATCTGCATGGTTATCTGCGAGTAAATCTGAGAAAAGAACAATCAAAAAGGTGGATAGGTCCTTGGCGTGAGAGTCATAAAATGGTCGTATTTAAACAGAGAAGGTGCATAACAATGGGGTCAACCTGACCGAAAACAGCTCGGCTTTTTCAAGTGCAGCGCTTTGCATAACGTTCGTTGTTTTTTAAAGTTGGTTGCCCCGTAGTGTTTGCGGCAGGCTACCCAAGCCGTCAACCTGCAACAACCGGAGGGTACCATGCTCAGAAAACTACCTATCGTGATAGGTGCTGTTCTCGTGTTGGCTTCGCTGTGTAACGCACTGGAAGTAGCCGGTATCCAACTCCCCGATTCCATGGAAGTGGTTGGCGTCGGCATACCCGATTCCCTTGAGACGGGGCCGACCCGGCTGATCCTGAACGGGGCGGGCGTGCGCACGAAGTTTTTCATGAAGCTTTATGTGGGTGGGCTTTATCTGGAGCAGAAGAGTCATGATCCTGAACAACTCATCGAGGCCGATGAACCCATGGCCATCCGGCTGCACATTACTTCCTCTCTGATCACCAGTGAAAAAATGGAGAAAGTGACCCGGGAAGGTTTTGTAAAATCGACGGGGGGAAAGATCGCCCCCATTGAAGCTCAGATAGAAACCTTCATCTCCGTTTTCATAGACAAGATAAACAAAAACGACGTGTATGACTTGATTTACATTCCGGGCAAAGGAACAGAGGTTCACAAAAACGAGAAATTTTACTCGTTGACGGAGGGGCTTCCCTTCAAACAGGCTTTGTTCGGTATCTGGCTTTGTGAGAATCCGGCCCAGAAGAGCTTGAAAAAGGAAATGCTCGGCAAATAGACCGGTGTGAGAAGGGGATGTTTGTTGGATGGTGGAACTTATCAAGCCGGAGGAGGACGTGCCCTGCGAAGCAAAGATCACACGCAGGTTATCTCCATCGTCAGGAGCCAGGCCGCAGCATTGAACAGCCTCTATCCAAAGCCACTTCCACGTTCAGTGAAGGTGGCTTTTCCATTTTCGGGGTTATTTGTATAGGTTCTGCACGGATCACCGAAAAACAGGAGGAGAAAGCGATGTCCGAATGTTCGGAAGAGACGGATAGAACCGCCGTCCGGGACAAAGCCGGGTATGAGCCGGTCGCCCTGAAGGTGTGCGATGCGGTGGGTCGGATGGATTGGAGCCCGGCGTGGGAGGTTCGCTTTCACTATGCGCATTTTGACGAGGTGCTGCCGGACGGGAGCGGACTCTTTGTAGATCGTCAGGTGGATCCGGGATCGCGTCTGCCCCAGATGTCCTTGATCACGCGGGAGTCTCCGGGGATGGACGAATGTCCCACAGGCTGCCATGTCTCGCTTGCTGCATTGCCGCCCCGGAAAGAAGAGCCGCACGGAGGCGAGCTTTACGATGCTTCAGACTGCCGAACCGCTCATCAGCGCGATTGGGGTGCGCTGGTCGAGTGGCGCGATGAGGCGTTCCGGAAACACGGCGTTCGGGAAGACGCCCCTGTTTTGGAGAAGGTGCGGGTTCTGGCTGAGTACGCCCGAAGCCGGAGTGGTTCGACGTACGCTTCCCGGCATCCGGCGGACCTTTTCCTGCACGCTTCCTATTGCGTGGGAAGGGCGAACGGCCTGGCGGCGATGCTGCATACGATGGGGATCCGGGCCCGGCTGATCAATACGCCGGCGCATTCCGTGGTCGAGGTGTACGACGAGGGAAGGTGGGTTCTCGTGGACAATCTCACGCCCGGCATTGTGATTTCAGGCAAGAATGCGATGGAGGCGTTCGCCGATCCGGAGGCCCTCGGAGCAGAACTCTCCGAGGCACAACGGGGATATTATCAGGAGCTGCATTCGGAGAGTCCATACAATCTATCGGCCGGATGGTGCTGGCACTTCAACCAGTGCGGGCTGGGGCTGGATCGGTCCAGGGAGTCCCTGCTCAACGGCGCCGGAATCAGCGTCTGTCTCGATCCCGGCACAGCGAAAGCCCTGTATCCCGATGCGAAACGACATCTCTTCAAAACGCTCAAAGGCGATCCACCGGTTCTGATCGCATGCCGCAAGCACAGTTGGTATCGCGCCGGATTGCGGGTGCGGGAAGGTCAATGGGTGCGGAAACGTTTTTACGTAAAAACCCTCCACGATGCCGGAAATCCGGTCCAGAAGATCGTGGGCGTTCTTCACCTGATGGCGGGCGAGGCGCAGACGATGGACGTGGAGAAAGCGGACTGGATCTTGAAAATCAACGGGCGGGCGCATAATCTGAGGGAGCTTGAAGGATGGCGCGTCCGGCGGGAATTCGATGCGTGGCTGATGCCACAGTTGGCGATCGAATTCCCTCTGCCTCTCTCCGAGTTGAAGGAGGGCGAGTACAACGTGTTGGAATTCGGTACAGAGGAGGCCAAGCCGAGCGGGCTGAGCCAGTTCGTGCACGTGTTGATCTATCCGGATACGCTCCTGCCCTACCTGAATCCATTTCGAGCGGAGGGACCGGACAGGCAGGGCTATTGGCTCATCAGGCCGGATCATCCGCCCGAATTGAGCCAACTGGATGGATTTGAGCGGGCGTGAGACGTGAAGAGTGAAACGTAAAACGTGAAGCGTGAGAGAATACAGCGGTGTAGTCGAATACGAACGGGTCCGTTCCCGACATCCGGGTAGAACTCAGCGCTCCTCGGGCGGGTTTTTGTGCGTCTCTTTCTGTTGCATCGGGATTTTGTAATCCCGATGCTCAAGATTGAGGCATCTAAGGTTCGGGATTACAAAATCCCGAACCAACCCCACAATATAAAATGAAAATTCCTATACGATGAACGTAGCGCCCTTCGGGCGGGTTTTGGTAAGGCCTTGATAGGCAGAGCGTGTTTTTTTCAGGAATCCAGGAAACCAGGAGAGCGCTGAGGCGCATTTCGTAGGGATTGTCTTTCTCCTGGCTTCTTGGCATCCTAATTGGAAAGGATTCTGCCCGGAAACTGAATCAAAAAGAAAAATGGAAATTCCTATACGATCAAATTAGAATTCGGAGTCGGGCAGCGCGATAGAAAAGGCTTTGAGAAAAAACGGAAAAGTATTATATTTGTGAAAAGACATCGCCGATGAAGCCGTTGAAGATGTCCCACCTCGTTTTCACGCGAACGCGGTCATTTGCAAATCTTTGAAAAGGATCGAGCGCTATGACAGTGTTGGAGCGTATCCGGGCCTTCCTGAAGGAGCATCACGTAGATTTCCACGTGACGTCACACCCTCCGGTGTACACCAGTGCGGAGGCGGCCCGGGTGCGGGGAGAATCGCTTCAAAGCGGGGCCAAGGCCTTGATTTTGAAGGTGGATGATGGGTTTGCGCTGTTCGTCCTGCCCGGTGACCGTCGGATGAACAGCAAGCGGATCAAGCGGGCAGCCGGAGTCAAAAACCTCCGATTTGCCACGCCCGAAGAGGTGGAAACGTTGACCGGACTGACCATCGGCTCGATTCCCCCGTTCGGGAGTCTGTTCGGGATGCGGACATTCTGTGATCCCTTATTGGGAGAGAACGAGCAGATCAATTTCAATGCGGGGGAACATACGGTTTCGATCCGAATGCGGTACGCGGATTACATCGCGGTGGAGCGTCCTGCGTTGGCGGAATTTGCCGAACGCAATGAACAATGAGTAATGAACAATGAACAATACCCCGCCCAATCACCCCGATTCAGAGGAAGCGCATCATTCATTACTCAGTCCTCTTCGTCTGAGAAATCTTCATTCTGCTCCTGCTTTTCTTCTTCTATAGGAATTAACGCTTTAGCCTTTCATTCTGAGGGGGGAACGTCGGCTCCAACTGAAAGG
>JAUWMS010000179.1 GCA_030613045.1 Candidatus Latescibacterota bacterium
TAGTCTGGAGAGTATATTCCAGAAATCCATTTGGAAATATGCGGTTCCCAACCAGCCGTACAGGTCGGTTGTTAAGCAATTCAAAACCGCTTCCGTGCATGAAACGCTTCACCCGCCATTCATCAAGCAAGCCGCCACAGACGAGGCAATCCACAACATTCTCCTCCATGTTCCAATCTTCACGGGCGGCAAACTCAGCCGCGTAATGCTTGCGAAACAAATCCGCATTTTCGTGCATAACAGCCGCAATTTCAGCCACCATTCCGATTGAAAACGCTTTCTTCGCTTTGTCTGAAATTGCCAGGCATTCCTTAATCGCCTGTTCCAGCCGCACGGGCTGTTCTGTTTTGGATTCCATGTCTTCAAAGTAAGCAATAATAACATGCGCCAGGGCGAGCTGCATGCGGCTGGTATGTGTCGCTTTTTGCCAGGCAGTGATTGTTTTCTCACGCTGCGGTGCAGGAATTCGGTCAGCCAGCGCTTTGACAGTCTCCAGGCTCTTGCCCGCGATAGCTACGGCCTCCTCCTTCTCGCTCACAATGGCCTCGCGAGTTGGAGATGTCTTCTCAGAGAACATAGACCAGAAATATTCCGCAGTGAATTTCAGTGAAATGCCTGGCTTGAATAGTGCGAAGGTGCCGCCAAGCATCATCATTTCAAAGCGGTGCCTATAGTTTTGGCAGAACAAGTGGCTGTCCATGTAGAAGGATTTTTTGATAAAATTCACCGATGTTTTCATAACCGGGATTAACTCCGTGCCAGCCTCGCCCCAATTCTGCGCTGCCCAGGCTTGCCAGATTTCTTCGCTGGTTATTTTCGGATTCTTCAGCGCCTCGGTAAAAGTATAGAGATTCATTTCGTTGACAGACTCAATAGCCTTTCCATGATAGCGGTCAATACGACCGGGGAATCGTGTTGCGCCGCATTCGCGCGCATAGCGAATTTCACTTAAAAGAAGATCAGGATACAGGCAGGGCAATTCGCCAAGACCAAAGTACTCACCGATAAGATCGAACTCAGCAGCAAGGGAAGCATTCTCCCTGCGTTTCAAATAAGGGTTATCGGGAAGGAAGAGACTCCAATCAAAAGGAGTGACCTTGGTTTCAATTTCAAATGTACACTCTTTGAGCGCCAGATCCGCGGCTGCGGATAACACGCGGTAGTCTTCATCAATGGAGCCAAAAGTTCTAAAGGTGAGCGACTTCCCCAGCGCCTCGAGTTCCTCGCTGAAAGTACGAATGACCCGTGCGGCAACTTCGATGGGTGGGTAGCGTTTGGGATCAGAATTGTGGATAACAGAATAGTCAGCCTCGGTAAGCGTAAGCACTATGCCGTCCATACCAGGCACCGCTTTAAAGAACGCGCGAATCTTATAACGGATAAATTCCCAATAGGCTTCGCTATTGAAATCTATTTCTCCTTTTTCATCTAAAATTTCCGGGGCAGATTCTACTACTCCTGTTGGAACCATCACCTCGCGGTGCCAATAGATAAACTTGCGCCCGGAATGGTGGGCTAATGCTACAATACGATTAAAATTTCCCCGTGTTTCCAGCGCCAACACTTGATTGCGCTGAGCCAGAGCTGCGGGATAATCTTCAAAAAGCAACACCCCTTCAAGTCCACCGCAAGGACCGTGGGCATCTCCGCACATTTCAAAGCCTTCAACACCATAACTATCAGCCAGTTCGACTACTTTTTTCATATAGTCCACATCCGGCGCTACTGGATGGAAGAGGGACCAGCACAGCCCGGGGACAACGTTTTTTGTACTCATTTGAATCTCCTATAAAATTTCCACTTAACCTGGATCATTGATGGACTCCTGTCACTAAGTACTCTGCCACGTAAATTCGGTGACGTATTGGGGGGGGCTAATAGAGACTCTTCACTTCGTTCAGAGTGACAAACGCCGTCATTCTGAGGCGCAGCCGAAGAATCTCATAGGATCAGGTTACGCCATAATATTTATGAAAACGTGTGCTAAGCCTGCCCGTCCAGATCTACAAACTCACTAAGAATGTTCAGGGAATTCACCCTCCGAACCGAATCCTCGACACATAAATATCACACGGCGTCCGCCAATCCTCGGGACGTTTGATTTCGGGGTAATACTCGTGCATCGAATAATCGCTGATCACGGTTTCATCCCCGCACTGAACCGCGCCGGTATAGCTGCTGTCCCCCGCGCTCAGAAGCTCCATCACCAAACGAGGCCGCGTGCCGTCCATCACGAATACGCCGGTGCGCAGGCCGTGATGATACTCCTCGACACGAGCCGGATCCACCTTTTCCGCCTCCTCGGGCGTACCTCGGCAGAAGGTGCGGGTGTCGTCCTGCAGTTCCCGGAAGCGCTTGTCGGACTGGGAGCAATAGCGACCGCTCACCATAATCATTTCTCCTGCCTTAAACACACACGGGGCCTGGATGATCCGTGCGGAGGAGACGGTTTCCCAACGGTTCTCCGGCTCGATAAACCGGGACACCAACATAGAGTGATCCCCCTCCTTCGGATCCGCCCTCGAGAAGGCAGTAAGTTGATCGCCCTCGGTCCACAAGTCCGCTTCGCTCGCGCCCGAAGCCACGTCACCGATCGTCGAGATGATCTTCCAGGTGCGGCCGTCCGGGCTGGAAAGGAGTTTGACCGCGGCATCCTTCTCTGGCCAGACGTAAGGACCCACAATGTACTGGTCACGCCACTTTTTCGGACGCCAGAAAAAACAGTGACCACACTCAAAGGGTTCACTCCATCTGCCCGGACCCAGCCTCTCGAACCCGTAAGTCGTTAAGACGTCCTCAGAGCTTGGAGGACGCGGGACGCGGCCAGACGGGGTATAGAGCATAAGTCGGTTATCCACCTGCAGAAATTTCGGATCACGGATCTCCACGCCTTTGAGCTGCAACACGACATCTTCGACCCAGGTGACCCCATCCGCTGACCTCAGCACGATAGCCTTCGAGCCCGACAACCCACTTCTGAGACGGCTATGACTGTGACCCGTCCGGAAAGTTACATAAAATTCTCCCTGAAAATAGGTCATGTCCGTAAAACCATTGTGCTTGGTATCGGGGCGCTCCGCGTCCGAATAGACCTTGCGGTAATCACACAGAGTCGGCTTGGGGAAATTATTCACGCCCAGCATCGGCAATAACTCCCCAGCCACAAAAGACGCCATCCCGGACTGCGCCACGCCATCGGGAAGCCAACCCTCGTAGAGATGGTCGTAGGCCAGCCGGGTATCCAGAAAAGTGCGATGGAGGTCAATCAAAGCAAGCGATTTCTCATCGGCCAACTTCCGTACCTCCTGAGCCAAATCCGACAGCCGCTCCTGCCGATGTCGTAATTCAGAGAGAGTGCAACCACTCGCCGTCATCCGCTCCGAAATGGGCGTGGGCGTCATCAGAACCGGACGGGCGTTTCGCGTCGTGATCCCATCCACGATCTTCTCAAGATTCTCCCGGAAAGCCGCAGGCTCCACACCGGAAAGCGCATCCTCCGCGCCGAACATGACCAGCACATAATCCGGCGATTGCGAAAGGACATCCCGCTCCATCCGCGCCAGCCCTTTTTCCGCAGTGTCTCCCGAAATCCCGGCGTTGATCATCTCGACGTCATCCTCCACCCAGTCCGTGAGGATACGCGCCGCAATCGAACGCCACGTCTGGCTCTCCCGCACCTTGTTCACCGTAGTCGTCCCATACTGGAAGCAATCGTGAAACACGTCCAACTTGGCCGAGGTCCCCGCAGTCACGGCATCCCCGAAAGCTGCGATCCGGATCTGGTCCATTCTCGGAAATTCCTTTCCGTCATAAATTTTGCAGCTATGATAGATTCAACACCGAAGCACACCGAAAAAATCAACCCTTCTCTTTTTCCAGCAAGTCGCCAGCATGTCAGGCTTCTTCAACCACCCATTCTTATTGGGCGCCTTTCGCATTCGTGTCGCCAATGATTCCATAAAGGTCCGGTCGCCGGTCTCTCAGCATCTCTCCGGTTATCTGCGTCGGGTCAATATCTTCCACCAGCACATCCTCTAAGGACGATTGTAGTTTAGCCACAATGTCGCCTTTCGGCCCCGTAATCAGACTCACCTGTGGGTGGGCGAAACAAATAAAGCATTCATTTTCGTAAGACCGGGTGCGCATCCACCACTCGTTATCGTAGTGGCACATCCCAAACGTAGGATTCATAATCACCCGGGCCCCTTTGAGACGCAACGTTCGTGCGGTCTCCGGCCAACGCCGGTCTGCGCAGATCATGATGCCGATAGTCCCAAATTCGGTGCGAAACACAGGCAAGTCCCTCCCCTCGGCATACCGCAGATCGTGATGCTGAAGGTGGGTCTTGTAATATCGGCCAACGATCTCACCCGTGCGATTGAACAACAACGCCGCGTTGTAGCACCGATCCTCCACACGTTCGGTCAATCCCAGAATAAGCCATACCCCCAATTCCCTGACTAGGATTTGGGCGCGTTCGATGTACAAGCTATCCTTCCCGGATTGGGCGATCCTGAGAAAACGCTCCTTCGTCCAGCCCGCATCCGACGTGACCACGTAGCCGTCCAAAAAACATTCCGGCGTACAGAATAGGTCCACTCCACGATCGGCCGTGCGCCGCATCAAGCCCTCCAGGACCTTCCAATTATGTTCCAGATTCCATTTGACGGGAACCGCTTTGATTAGGCCTACTCTCATTTCTTTCCTCACCGACTTGTCGAAGCCGCACACGATTAGAAACAACCCGCGACTTCAAATCGTGGGCGGCTTCCCATGCTTTCAACTGGTCGACACTCCTTTTTTTGGACTGTGTCGACTGGTTGAGGCTACTTAGGCGACACTCTCTTTTGGACTGTGTCGCCCTATCGGACTGCCTCGACTATCCAAACCGAATCCTCGACACGTAAATATCGCACGGCGTCTCCCAGTCTCCCGGACGCTTGATTTCGGGGTAATACTCGTGCATCGAGTAATCGCTGATCACATATTCATCGCCGTACTGAACCACGCCGGTATAGCTGCTGTCTCCCGCGCTCAAAAACTCCATCACCAAACGAGGCCGCGCGCCGTCCATCACAAAAACTCCGGTGCGCAGGCCGTGATGATACTCCTCGATCCGGGCCGGATCCACTTCGAAGGCTTCCTCCGTAGTGCCCTGAGTGAACTTCTTCCAGTCCTTTTCCAATTCCCTGAATCCTTCATCCGACTGAGCGCAGTACCGACCGCTGACCATCACGCGTTCCCCCACCTCAAACACGCAGGGCGCCTGAATAAGCCGCCCGGAGGATACCGTCTCCCAACGATTCTCCGAAGGAATATACGTAGAGAGGAGCATCTCGAAATGACTTCCTCGTTCCGCCCGTGCAAACGCCATAAGCTGATCATCTTTCACAAACAGGTCCGTTTCATCACCCTCTGCTTCCCAGGGAAGGATAGTGGAGATCGCCTTCGAGTTCCGTGCATCCCCGCTGGCAAGAAGCGTTACCGATGCCTCCTCATCCGGCCAGCGCTACCCCGCCACCACGTACTGATCGCGCCATTTCCTGCGACGCCAGAACACACAGGGGCCGCACTCGAAGGGATCGCTCCACCGGCCCGGACCCAACCGCTCGAACCCATACGTCATCACTCCCGGATGACCGGGCTGATAGGGAACGGAAACACACGGGGCATACACGATAAGACGGCCGTCCGCCTGGAAAAATTTTGAATCCCGGTTGTCGAAGCCCTCGACCTTCAGCACCGTTTCTTCCGACCAGGTGATGCCATCGCGGGAACGCAGCACCACGATCACGTCCGATTGAGGGTTTGTGGTCGTTGGCGTACTGTGTGAATGCCCTTTGCGGAAGGCAATGAAAAACTCCCCCTGAAAATAGGTGAGATCGGTAAACGCATGATGCATCACCTCCGGGTGCTCCGCGTCCGAATAGACCTTGCGGTAATCGCACAGGACCGGCTTGGGGAAGTCTTCTACTCCCAGCATCGGCAACAGTTCCCCGGCGATAAAAGACGCCATCCCCGACTGC
>JAUWMS010000555.1 GCA_030613045.1 Candidatus Latescibacterota bacterium
CTGACCTCTGGGCCTCTGGCCTCTGGCCCTCTGACCGCTGGGCCTCTGACCGCTGGGCCTCTGGCCTCTGGGCCTCTGGCCTCTGGGTCTCTGGCCTCTGGCGCTTATCCCTCTTCCTCTAATCCCACAATCATCTCCGGGGAAATGGCGGCGGCGTAGATCTGTTGAATTCCCGTCCGGTCGGAATTGAACACCACCCACTTCCTGTCCGGCGAAATATAGGCGTGCGGATGGGAGTCGAAGGTTAGGTCCTGCCCGCCGGTCCGCCTCCGGGCGCGGTTGTAAGATGCCCGCGAAGGACACACCACGACCGCCTTATCCGTCCGGGGCGATCCGATCACAATCTCATCCGGCCGGTACGCGTCCCCGCAAAAAATCCGCCCGGAGGGCTCGATCCCGATGTGATTCAACTCCCAGGGAGCGCAGATCTCCCGGTGATCCCCGCCCGCCCGAATGCCAACGATGCGCCCCTTGCCGTAGTCGTAATCCTCCACGTAGTTCAGCGTGGCGATGATCTCGCCGCTATCGCCAAGCCACGTTTCGTGGCCGGACAGGCTCGCGGTATAGGGAGGCCCCACCTTAAGACGGGTGACCTCCCCATCCGGCACACTGAGCAGGAACAGCGTACATCCCTCCTCGCCCACGAGCCGCTCCATCGTTCCGTCGGGCGCAAACACGCACCCGCGGTTGTGTTGCACCAAGAGCTGTTTGCCTTCGGATGGCTCGAACAGGAGGTGCTGATTGCAGATCCAGGGATCTTCATGGATAATCTCGCAGGTTCCCGTTTGAAGGTCCGCGATGCCCACGCCGAAGACCTGCGGATCATACGACGGGTCCTTTCTGAAGGCGAGATACCGCTCGCCTTTGGAGACGGCAAAAGAAGCCGACTCCGGAACGCCCCCGGGAAGATCCATCACCACTGAAGTATTCGCCTCCAGATCGCATCGAACGAACTCCTGCCCGCCTTTGTCGTTGAAGCGCTTGTAGTAGAACTTTCCGCCATTGGCCATGGTCTCCCCACCGTGGCCGCGACCGATCAAGCGCTTCTCCCAGGTGCCGAAGTCGCAGGCCACGAACTCACAGACGTTCGGCGCATGTTCGGGTGCATGGCGCACATAAACAAAACAATGCGAATCCGGAGGACACCAGGGAAATTCGCAGTAGATGTTGGACTTATCCGCTTCTTCATCCGTCGCCTGATAGACGACGACGCCATTTTCAAAAATCTCGACCGGTTCCATTATGTTCCCCTTTCCGATAGACCATTTCGAAAGCCCTCAGGGATCGCCGGAATCCCCAACGCCTCATACACCTCGGCCCATCGCGCCCGATGGCTTTTGTGGATAAGATTTGGCTCGAACCCGCAGTCGAGATAGATCCGGATGGCCGGCAGACGAGAATCATCCGTGGACAGTTCCGCGCTTCGGAACCCGTGCTGTTTAAGATAATGCAACACCTTGAGCGTCAAAACGCGTCCCAACTTCTTGCCCCGATGGGCCTTCAGCACGCCTACCATATGCACCCGACCGATCTCCCGTTCTCCGACCGAATCCCGCCATGAAGCGGCTGTGGCGATGGGGTTATCCTCGCACGTAATGAAAAACAGTCCCTCCGGATCGAACTGCGACGGATCGAGCATCTCCTCACCAAATCGCTCACCCGTCCATCCTTTTCCGATACTTTCGTTCATAATGGCGCACCACGCCTTCGCGTCCCCCTCTCGATAGGAACGAAGCGCGTACCCCTCCGGGAGAGGCTGTTCCCGGAGCCCTTCTAAGTTTTCCCTCCGCATGCTGAGTTGTGGGGTCATAATCCTCATTTCACTTCATAATGAGACTTTTTTCTCCACCGCAAAGACGCAAAGCGCGCAAAGAATTTCTTGAGAAAGAGGGTGGGGTCTCGGCAGTCTTTGCGTTGGAGTTAGAAAAGGTCGAAAAATGCACTCAAAAAGG
>JAUWMS010000529.1 GCA_030613045.1 Candidatus Latescibacterota bacterium
AGCTTATACACCTCAGATCGGCCATTTTGGAGATGCGGATCGTCCGATCGGCGTGACAAGGGATACATGTGGGCGTCTTCACGCCGCCGAGGTGGTATCGGGTGCTTTTGTGCGGATCGTGCCACACCACGCACGCCAGCATCCCGTGGGGAGAATTTCTCAATTCATCGTATTGGTCGCTCCGGATCAGCCCCCCCCGGGCCTCGATCCGGGGGCGGCCGTCCAAGTAGTGACACTGGCCGCATAACTCGGCGGAAGGATTTTTCACGATTTTACTTTTGTCTCCTCCGTTTGCAATGTGCTCCGCGCCCCCGCCGTGGCATCGCTCACACTGGACCCCGGACAGCGTCCAAACGCCCGCTATGCCTTCCAATCCATCCTGATGCACGCCGCCGCTCTCGCCCGACGCCCGCCAACCCGTCGTATGGCATTGGGCACAGTCGTAAGGTTTGGTCCCGGCTTTCTGTTCAGGATAATAGGCGACCCACTCTTTCATCGCCAGGTTGTACTGGGCCTTCTTCCCGGTGATGAGATATCCCTTGCGATCTAAGAACCGAGCCTTCCAGCCGTATCCTCCCAGGACGTACGATATATCCTCCCAGGTATAGCCCTCCGGGGGAACCGGAACTGAGGAAAAGGGCCACTTCGGCGGTCTTCCTTTTTCCACTTTGTGGACGATATGGGCATGGCCGGTCTTCATAAAGCTTTGGTACATCTTTGGATGACAGCTTCTACACGCCTCTGAATCCCTATACCCCCCATAGGAGGCCGTGGGTTGGGATGTGCGGCCCCAGATCCGCACTCCGAAATAGGGAACGAGGACGCCCCCTCCCAGAACCAGGAAGAGGGTGAGTAAGAGCTTTTTTCTCATCTTAAATGCAGGTAAAGATAAAGGTAGAGACAGACGGCAAAGAAGCTCTTTGCCTTTTCCTCTACCTGAAATTTTTTGTGCTTCACACGGATTGATAATAGCGTTCATCCGCGAATATTCTCGAGACGATCTTTCCGTCCTTCTCCAGAACTTCGAGATATTTGACGACCTCGTTTCGGTGTACGCCCAAGGCTTCGGAAATGTCGCTCAGGGTGACGGGGCGCCGCCGGAGCAAGGTGAGCAGCGCCTCTTCCACATCCGCTTTGTACGCGGACTGGTCCTTGCGCTCAAACGACGCGATAATCTCGGCGTTTCCGCCCAATTGTTCCCGGATCCCACCCAGTTCCTCTTCGGTCAACGGCTGAGCAAACGCCTCCGCCGGAGGACGGATCACCGTGTTGAGCTGTATTTTATCGGGCCGCAACTCTTCGATCACCCCTCGCATCCGCGTGATCTCCTCAGGTGCATCGTTGATCCCCTTCACGAACATGATTTCCAGCCAGAGCTGCCCCGAAAATGTTTCCCGAAATGCCTTCAACCCCTCCAGAATCGTCCCGATCTTCAGGCGACCGTGGGGACGATTGACCCGCTGAAAAGCCTCGTCCGATACGGCGTCCAACGAAGGAATCACCAGATCGGCGGCTGAGAGCGCCTCGCGCACCTCCCGCTCATAGAGCAGGCTTCCGTTGGTCAATACCGCTACAGGGATGGACGTCATCTCATTGATCTTTCGGATCATCTCCCCGATTTTCGCGTTTAAGGTGGGTTCGCCGGAACCCGAGAACGTGATGTAATCTATCTTCTGGCCGAGGGAGAGCACATGCTGCAATTCCTCCAGGATGGTTTTTTGCGCGATGTATTCCGCTCTCCGAAGCGTTTTTTCCGTGGTGCGTTCCAACTGGCAGTATATGCAATTGTATGTGCACGTCTTGAGAGGAACCACATCCACACCGAGTGAGAATCCCAATCGGCGCGACGGCACTGGCCCGAATATCTGGCTCATTGTGGCTTGTCTCCTTCTTTCCAATGAGGTCTTAGCGTGATCCTGTCCCGTTTCAATTTTGGCGCGAAGATCGCCGGGTTCCCAGAGGAAGGGACCCGTTCCCTGTTTCCGCTCTTTTGCCTCGCACAGCTTGCCAAATATAGACTCCGCTCCCTTCTTTGTCAAGGCTTTTCTTGCTTGACAAGTCAAGGTTATTCCTGCTTGACAGGTCAAGTGTTTCTTACTTGACAAAGCGCTGGGATATTCTTATACTTCCTCACACGACACACTTTCTGTTTTCATGCTGATTGGTCAGCGATGGGATGGTGAGACGTGATGGAAACGGGTGGAATTTTTGTTGACTTTTGGGTGATTTACGGCTATCTTTTGAGGAAGGGCGGATTCTGTGGATCGCAGTCCGCCTGACCGCCTTTGGAGGGTGAATTTGAAGAAGGATCCGTGTTGGCGTATGTGCCTGCAAACGGAGTGCCGTTCAGCACGTTTCAACGCTCCTGTGTGGGAACATGAAAAGTATGAAAAAGTATGGAAGGA